>CAJXWA010000031.1 GCA_913062525.1 uncultured Alphaproteobacteria bacterium
CAACCACGCAAAGTAGCCCACGCCGCTACTAATCCCAATAAATATAACCGCCAGCCATCCGTCAAAATCTATATGAGTAATAGTGATTAACCCATTTTCAAACGTGGAAAAGGCCAAAAGAACAACCACAGATGCAAACATGGCAAGTGCACTGATATTCTGGGCGGGATAGCGTTCAAGATACGGCCTATAAAAAATACTGCAAACCGCTCCTATAAACGCGCTGAGAGCAACTGCAGCTGCCGCAACGCCTTTATTTTCTCCAATATCAGCGGCACCTAGACTTTCGCCCAATGTGACCGCAACTCCAACAATAGAGAGAAAAATACCGATAGTTTTGGTAGCAGATAAACGCTCTTTTCCAAATATGGATGCAAGGATCATGGTCTGCAGCGGGAAAGTCGCAAAAATTAGAGCAACATGAGCAGACGGTAAATATTGTAATGAATAATTGAGAAGCGCTACCAAAACACCAAACTGAAACACCCCAAGAAAACAAATTGGCAGGATGTCCCTACGGAGAAAACGCGCTGTATTCAGAAATGACACAAAAGGGATAAGACACAACAACCCGATTGAATACCGTAACATTGTAAGCGTTGCCGGCGTGGTCTGTTCAATTACATATCGAGACGCCACGAGGGCAGCGCCAACCTGAATTCCTGTAAATAGAGCTGCTAGGACAGGACCAATTGATACGGACACCGTTATAGGTCCAGTTGCCAATATTGCCCCACAAGATCCGCACCAAAACTATGATGAGCTTCCTCGCCAGCTAATTTGAATCCAAGTTTCTTATAAATACCAATGGCCGCGTGTAAATTGTCATAGGTCCATAACGTCATTTTTGAATAGCCAGCTTGACGCGAGAAATTGATACATTCTGCCACCAGTTTGACACCAACGCCAAGGCCGCGGGCGTCTGGATCAACGATTACCAGTCGGAGTTTGGCCGTCGCCTCATTTTCTTTTACCACCATAGCAGAGCCGATGTTTCGTCCCGCGCGTTCTGCAATCCAACAGCATTCTGATTTTGGATCAAAATTCTCAATAAATTCGGCGGCTATTTTGGCGACCATCGCTTCAAAAGTGTCATCCCAACCATATTCTTCACTATACAGCCGACCATGGGCACCGATAATCCACCCCATATCTCCTGGTCGATGGGACCTTAACTGATAGGCTTGCGCGTTTTCATCATGACGCCCAAGCAGCGCTTGAATTTCATCCATTGCGGAGAGTAATTTTGATCGATCTAACAAATTTAGATCTTCCAGCAAGCTACCGAAGAGCTGAGCCGATTTTTCATTCAAAACCAAATATTCATTCTTACCGCCATCGGTAAGGGCAATAACCTGCAGACGTTTATCTTTATCCGACTGTGTTCGCGCTACTAACCCAGATTTTTCAAATTTTTTCAACACGCGGCTAACGTAGGCGGGATCAAGTTCCAGCTCTGCAACGAGATGTTTGGCCGTTGTTTGACCCAATGCATTTAACTCATGTAAAATGCGGGCTTCTGTTAAACCGTAGTTACTGTTGAGAAGTAACTCGTTCAATACGCCGGCTTTCTTTGTATAAAACCGCGTAAAACCGCGTACTTTATTGACGGCATCATCAAAGTCAGTCATTTCACTACCTGCCCGTAAAGTTATCCATAGACATATATTTACTTGATACTAGTCAACTAAATATAAAAAGGTCAAGCGGAGGAAGCTATTTTTGAATTTTATTCCTATACATTGGAAACCGTTATTGGGTATTATAACCATACTATTTGGCTTAACTGGTCACTAAGTAAAAACAATTAAGCACCAGTTGAGCATCTGATCTTCTCAGCTAAAGGGGACAAAAAATGTCAGAGCAGAAGAATGAAAACGAGTTTCCGGACCCAGTTTATGAAACTGATGAGCCAATCTTATATAGCGTCAAAGATGGCATTGCGACTATTTCGCTAAACCGCCCACGCTATAACAATGCTCAAAATAACCAAATGACATATGCACTTGATGCGGCTTACTTCCGGGCTGTGGAAGATGACGACGTGAAAGTCATTATCTTACGGGGTGAAGGCAAGCATTTTAGTGCTGGCCATGATATCGGGACGCCGGGCAGGGACCATCACTTATCCCAAGACCGGAAACATATGCTGTATGACCATGCCAATAAACCCGGTGCTGAGTTCCAATATATAAAAGAACAAGAAGCTTATCTGGGAATGTGCCGTAGATGGCGTGAAATCCCTAAACCAACCATCGCTATGGTTCATGGTGCCTGTTTCGCTGGCGGCCTGATGCTCGCTTGGGTTTGTGATATGATTATTGCATCAGACGATGCCTTTTTCTCCGACCCTGTGGTTCGAATGGGTATACCGGGTGTTGAGTATTTCGCTCATCCGTTTGAGCTAAGCCCCCGTATTGCAAAGGAATTCTTATTTCTCGGCGAACGTATGAGTGCCGAACGCGCATACGAAGTTGGGATGGTAAACCGTGTGTTTACGCGGGAAAAATTGGAAGAAGAAACCTATTCCATCGCTGAACGTATTGCGAAAATGCCGCGTCTTGGTCTGTCCTTGACCAAACAGGCAATTAATCACGTGGAAGATTTGCAGGGCAAACGAACCGGTATGGAAGCCGTTTTTGCCATGCATCATTTTGCACATGCCCATAATTCACTGGTCTCAACGGACAAACTTGGTGGGTTTGATGCAAAAGCTATGGCCGATAGTCAGCGCGATAAAAGCTAGCGGATCTCCATAATATACTCTGCTGTGAGTTTAGGATCTTCCATTGGGATAAAATGGCTAAACTCCGGCAGAAACACATCTTTTCCGTTTGGAATTTTCGCGGCAAGCTCTGTCCATGTTGGCGAGGCGGAAAAATCTATGCGACCATTTTGCATGGGTTCTGCCTGACGTGCCCGCATAACCGTCACTGGTAAGTCCAGTTCACCAAGTCGGCCACTTAGATCCACACTACAATGCCCCATGTAGACAGATGCCTCCGTCACTGGGTTGCAAGCAAGACTAACACCATCACCACTCTTCTTTACGCCGTACTCACAATATTTCTTGAATGTTTCAGGCATCCATCTGGAAAAGGGAAGGCGGTCTTTGAATGCGTCTTCCAAATCTTGCCATCTATCAAATTGGTTCCGTCTACGGGAAATTGGGTTATCTTCTGGGGCGCCGATTTCAAAATCTAAAACTGTGGCATATCTCTCTGGTGAGAAAATAACTGGATCGATAAGAACCAATCGCTGAAAACGATTTTGCATATCAAGGCAGGCTTGCAATAGCGCATGCCCACCCATGGAATGCCCAACACCAATTATATTATTTAAATCAAGTGCTTCTATTGCGAATTTAACGTCATCCCCCATCAAAGACCAATCCAATAAGTGTCCCTCATACTTGCTTAATCCATGCCCTCTAATATCAAGGGCTATAATCCGAAAACCAGACGGTAATGCCTGAATGCATTCACTCCAGATTAGGCCATGCATACCCGTCGCATGAACAAGTAGAATAACCGGGTCATCTTTATGGCCCCATTCATAATAGGACAGGGAAAGATCGTTCGTTTGAATGTAGGCGTGGCGGGGTGTCATTTGTTTTTCTCATTATTTAGGACACCTCAAAATATAAGTGATACTAAAAAACAGCAAGCGGTATCCCACGCGATCCGTTTTGTTTTTTCGCGATCTAAATCACAGATCCGTTTTTTGCAGTTGCGAAGGTGAGGGTGCACGTCCTACATTCAGGGTTGGCGCTTAACAATAATATAATAAAGTCTGGTAAAAAATGAGTTCACTTTTTAATCCTTTAACATTCCAACGCGGTCCAGAAATGAAAAACCGGGTTGTTATGGCACCCATCACCAATTGGCAAAGTCATGAAGATGGCACCCTTTCTGACGATGAATATAAATGGCTGACAATGCGGGCGAACAGTGGTTTTGGCTTAACCATGACTTGCGCCGCACATGTTCAGGCGGGCGGCAAAGGGTTTCCGGGCCAACTTGGTTTCTTTTCAGATGATTTACTTCCGGGCCTTAAACGATTGGCTGATGGTATTAAAGAGGGTGGCTCCATTGCTATTGCGCAGCTGTATCACGGCGGAATGCGCGCATCGAAAGAGCTGACAGGTGAACAACCTGTATCGGCTTCAGCCCTTGAAAAATACGGAACACGTGCCCTTAGCACTGAAGAAGTCGAACAATTAGTTGAAGATTTTATTCTCGCTGCAATCCGCGCTGAAAAAGCCGGTTTTGAGGGGGTTGAGGTCCATGGAGCTCATGGCTATTTGCTCTGCCAATTCCTAAGCCCAGACCTTAATCTTCGAGAAGACAAATATGGTGGATCACTTGAAAACCGTGCTCGCGTTATATTTGAGATTATTGATGGGATCAGGGATCGCTGCGGCGAAAACTTCAACATTAGCGTCCGTTTATCACCTGAGCGTTTTGGTATGAAACTCGCGGAAGTCATTGAAGTTGCGAAAAAAATACTAACTGAAGGTAAAATTGATTTTCTAGATTTGTCGCTTTGGGATTTTAGGAAAGAACCTGAAGAAGAGGAATTTAGAGGCCGAAGCCTTATGAGCTATTTCACTGAGCTCGATCGCGGTAACGTTCGTTTGACCGTCGCCGGTAAAATTATGAGCGCCGCAGATTGCCGCGAGGCTATTGAAGCCGGAGCCGATTTCGTAATGGCTGGTCGCGCAGGTATTTTGCACCACGATTTTGTGCAGCAACTTGAAGCCGATGCCGATTTTAAATCAATCGAATTGCCAGTTACACGAACCCATCTTGAAAACGAAGGCCTTAATAAGCGTTTCATTGAGTATATGGCAAGTTGGGACGGTTTTGTTGTCGCTGAATAACTAAAAATGGCTGATACGGTGGGAATATTACACTTTATCAGCCATCATATCTATTAACCCAGTTTCTGCTGAAGAATACGGCGTTTGCTTAAGATCGCATCATTATCAACATAACATCCCTGCAAATGCCGCGGGCCGCTATTGGGGTCAAACGACATGCGGCCGTGAAGAGCGCGGCGGTTGTTAAATACCAGCAAATCACCCTTAGCCAATTTGATTTTAAGTATATTCTCTGGGGCTCTAATAACCTCAGTCAGTTCCCGGTATGCCTTATAAAATGGCATTACGCGGTCAGCCGGGATATCTAAGGGCGCCGTTAAGGCGGCATGATAGCGGATTTCTCGTAAATTGTCATCGGTATCACAGTTGATGGTGGGTGCTGACCAACGAATGTCCCAATCAGGATCGTGAAATCTGAACGGGATTTCTTGTGTTTTTAGGAAATCGTATGCGCTTGGTGACAATTTTTGCAAACTTCTCGCAGCCTTAAAGCCGTCCACAAGGGTACTTTCGCCGCCATCAGCCTCAAATTCCAAACAATGAAGGAACTGCGTTCCCGGTGGTAATTCCCAGTTTGGAAGATCCGTATGCGACTGAAGAGTGAGGGCGGTATACGCCACATTATTGGGATTTATTTTGGAAATAACGTCAAAATCTCTGCCAAAATTAGTCTCTCTTAGATATGAGACCCGTTCCGCAACACGGACAACTTCACCTTCAACTGTCGGCGTATTTCGAATTAAGGCAAAGCCGTAATCCACTATCTTATCCAGCCAATTGAGCAATCCTTCGTCACTGTTCATTACGTCGGCATATTCGATTTCAGGAAGGGAATTAATAATTTCCTGTCCCCACAGTTTTGGAGTAGGCCGACGTTCTGCGCGAGCTCTGTCAGAATAACAATTTTTCATCAGCCATTGGGCAGTAAAGTTGCTTTCATGTCCGTCTTGCCACGTAATCTTCAGCTGGTCATTGGTCACATAGAGTTCGGTCGGTAATTCGATGGTAAAATCTACATCCATGATGTCCAATATACGCTCACGAGTATCGCTGTGCAGGCAAATCGGGCAGGGACAATTGTCACGCAACCATAAAGGTTGAAAATCGCTCAAATGGCCATTTGTCCAAACAATTTGGCATAATCCTTCAACATTTAAAACCGATTGAATATTGGGCTTGCTCATTACCTACTCCGCACTCACGTCTTGTTCACCATATTTCAACCATGGAAGGATTCTACCATACTGGAAATGTTCAGGAATGAGAACCAGTTCAGGCATGCGAATTATGATCGCGGAAATTTTATTTTTCAGGCTTACCTTAAATACTGTTCGTAAATTTTTTCAAAAGAGCCGTCTCTTTTCATTTCAGATAACGTTTTGCTAATTTTTTGAACAATTAATTGTTTATCCACTATGTCTGCCGCCTTTGAAATCATAAGAAAAGCACCTCGCGATACGCGAAGAGGACGCGGCAGTGGAATAATTTCATCGGTTAGTTTCATTTGTTTAAGTTGATACATAATTTCATTTTCGTTTCCTACAAAAGCATCTGCTCTGCCGGAAACAACTAAGCGTATGTTATTGTTAGCATTTTTACCTTCAATAACTCTTATTTTATTCTCTGCTATGGCTTGATCAATAAGAGCACTTATCAGGAAGCCAGCATTTTTTGCTATAATTTTACCGTATAAGTCGTCCAATTTCGTATATCTAAACCCGCTGCCTTTTCTGACGAATAGCTTGTAAGTACTGTAATGCATTGGTGGATCGATATAGATGGCAAATTCGTTTCGTTCTGATGTTTTAAAAGCGGCAAAGGAGCCATCGGTTTTCCCAGTTTTAGTCATCAATAAAACTCTTTTCCATGGAACAAATGAAATTGAGATCGGTATATTTATACGCCGTGAAAGCTCCCGAATAATCTCCACATCAATACCACGAGCGCCTTGGTCTGAAGTCCAGCTGTATGGCTGAAAATTGTCCAATGTGACAAAACTCAAACCATGAGATGAGGCATGAGAAAGTGAAGACCTTAAAACGAACTCTGCCAGCAAAACTGCTATGACTATAAATTTCATTTTTTCCCATCAGAAAAGTTGGTAGAAACCAATAATATCTGCCTACTCACTGTTTAGTCAATTTTCAATTTTAGATAATCATAATTTTCCATAATATCAATTATGCGCTAAATTGCATTAAATCCCTTTTTTTATACTTTCTCCAAGCCCTTCACGTATTTAGCATTGTAGCGACAATTGTTTCAGGACAATACTTCTGTACCAAATACCCTGCGTCTGGTATAATCGTCAACGGTTGATCAGAGTTTGGACTGGCTGCGACAGGAATTATGCGGTAACCGTGCGCCGAAATGAATTCAGATTGAGAACATCTCTGTGAGCCAATCACCCACCACTTTATACCTCACGAGGTTTGACAGATCTGCATGAACCATCAACCAGATTTCCCGAACAAAATCTGGTTTTGTATGTTCATCGTCAATCCGTTTCAGTCTTGGATCAGCGTCGCCGATAATAATGGGGAGTGCTGACCGGGTCTGACAGGTTGCTATACTTTCAATGACACCTTCGGCATCCCCTGCGCGTATGGGACTAAACTCTCCGTGTCCGCGCTGTACCTCTTTAGTCAGCCATACCGCTTGGGGTAAAAAAACCAGATCATCGTTATATCCACACCATGGAAGTTTAGCGTATTGATCTGGCGGCGTATCTTTTGCGGCATATATTCCGTGAGTGAGACTACCAATCCGCCTCACCTTCACATGTGAGCCCCCTTCTTGCGGCCGTGCCAGGCGAACCGCAATATCCGTTTCCCGTTTTGATAGACTTAAATTTCGTAGGTCAGAGTTAAAATGCAGTTCTAGTTCTGGATGCTGCCTTAAAAATGCAGGTGCTCTTGGGGTTATAAACCGATTAACAATCATTGGTGCCGCTGAAATTCGCACCTTTCCCATCACCCTGACGTCGCTTCCCTTTACGGACGCTTGGAATTCATCCAGCTCTTTTTCAATGCGTTCTCCCTTGGTGGCGGCGGCTAAACCGATGGGAGTTAATTGATAAGATCCGTCAGCAAGGCGTTCCAGCAACTGAGTTTCCAGATGATTTTGAAGGTATTTAATGCGCCGAGAAACCGTTGTGACATCAACAGATAATCGCTTTGCCGCAGCCGACATTGAACCCGTTCGCTTAACGGCCAATAAAAACCTATAATCGTTCCAATTCATGTCCTGCATAATTACAGTTATATACTGCAAAACTACCTATTTGAAATGCAAAAATACAATTATATGGTCGCTCCTCCTCTTTATTGAAGTGATTAGCATGCTTGAAACACTGACTGATTTTACAAACCTCGGCACCGATGAGTTTTTAATTTGTTCTGCTGCCATGTTGCTTGCCGGTCTTGTTCGAGGGTTTGCCGGTTTTGCGCTTTCTGCCATTTTAATGGCGAGCATTGTGTATATTTTGCCCCCTATCGAGCTTATTCCGCTGTGCTATTTTCTTGAAGCTGCAGCCAGTATCTCCATGTTACGAGGCGGTATAAAAGATGCCAAAATGTCCATGGTTTGGGCCCTTGCTATTTGTTCAGCTATTGGCGTCCCCATTGGTCTCTACGCCACGATCTCCATTCCGACAGAAACGTCAAAAATTGTTGCTCTGATTATCGTCATGATCCTCACCCTCGCCCAGCTTTTTAAATTCTCTCCGAAATTTTTGAGAACAAAAAGTGGCTTGTATGGATCTGGTATAACGGCGGGTATTGCCACTGGCCTCGCCTCAGTTGGCGGGATGGTTGTTGCGTTATTTGTTTTATCCAGTAAAACCGATGCCAGAACCATGCGGGCATCGCTGGTTATGTTTATGTTTTTGGGGATGTTTACCTCCCTCGTCTACATGCTGTTATATGGGGTGATGAATTATCAAGCTTTTCATCGCGCCATTGTCTTCATTCCAATGGTTCTTGTGGGTGTGTTTTTTGGCAGTTTCCTGTTTCGCCCGTCATTAGTGATTTATTACAAACAATTTTGCCTGTTTTTACTCATTGCTCTGTCGTTTGCAGGCTTAGCAAGATTGATCTAACGGCGCCCTCTTCCTTCCAAACAACCTCGCCCCTTTACAAGCGATAATATTCGATTTGCCTACTCTCGCATGCTAATACACTCGTTAAAATTGCATTTCACAAAACGCACACCAAATTCGGGTTTCAAACAACCTAAGAATTTAAGGAGTTGCGTAAATGAACCGGAATATTTTAGTGATTGGCGGTGGAGTTGGCCCAGCGGCAAGTGTGGCTTTTCACGAAAAAATTGTAAACATGACAGAAAATGGTGCAGCTGGTGATCAGGGCCATGCCTCAGTTGTACATATTTCCATGTCTCAATTTATAAAGGACAGAACTGCATTCATCCGCGACGGCGTTGAGCCAAATCCGGGTTCAGTAATGGGCGATTTGGTGCATGCGACCTGCAATGCATACTCCAAACTTGGAGGTGACTTTGTCGTCGGCGTTCCCTGTAATACATTTCACTCACCTGTCGTATTCAATGCGTATCAAAAGTATTTGCAAAACCCGAGAATAAAAACGGTGAATATGATTGAAAGCACTGCCAATTATCTGGGAGCCAATTGTCGGGGTAAAAAAGTCATTTTGCTCTCTACCCGCGGAACACGGGACACCGGCGTTTATCATAATTACTGCCAAGAAAATCCAGATTTCGATTTCACCACCTGTAAAGCTCCTGATGAGGCGATGGATAGAAATTCAGCTAACGATAAATCTGTTGCTGCCTTTTTAAAAGATAATGGGGAGCCCGACCCTGCCAAAATTGCAGAAAACCCTCAAGGTGCAATCATGGCTGCAATCTACGGAGTTGAGCGCGGAATTAAATCAATTGTTGGCGATTGGGAAATCAATTTCAAAATTTTTGAAGCCGTTATCCAGACTATTATCGGTGAGGATAATCCGGCCAACTATCGTGTGATCATGGGCTGCACCGAAATTCCACTGGCATATGCTAAGGCCATTGCCCGCGATGCTGAGACTAAATTGGATAAAGCCTCCTACATAGATCCAATGGATATTCTGGCAGCCAATATGATTAAAGAATCTGCATATGGTCTAAAAGAGGAATTTAGTAATTTGGTGGTTGATCAAGCGACCCCAAGCATAAGCCCCTACCCTTTGTCCAAACTATGATCTTGAGTTTCCCAGATAATTTTATCTAAAACTAATTTTTGATAAGCGCACTCCTCCTAAATAAAAATTCACTCGCCATAAAAGTGAATTTTTATTTTAAATACACCCAAAACTTGAAATTTTGAATGGCATAGCAATATGCTACTTAATCGTTAGTTTTTGAATACAATACAAATAGGAGTAGTGCATATGAATAAAATTTCATGGAAAAAGGTTTTGCTTGCCTGTTCCGCCTCCATGGCGGTACTGGCAGGCAGTTCTTTGGCAACTGCAGCCGTGCAAGTTACCCGCGATGAATTAGGTGTGCCCCTAATTGAGGCAGATACGAATAGCGAGATGGGGTTTGCATTGGGTTACGTCCAAGCCCGAGATCGTCTCATCCAGATGGAAATCCTCCGACAAGCCGCCTTTGGTGAATTGCCTATTTTAGGTAGCGAACAAGAAGCTGAGGCGAGAGTCACACGAAATATAAAACTGCATCACAAATACCCAAATTTGAGAAAAAATCTTTCTAAAGAATTTGAAAATAATCCAGATCAAGCCGGGAAAAGTGCTATGTCGTGTATGGCAGAGGGCATAAATTATTTTATTTTTCATATGGTTAGAGATATCGCCGCAAAAAAAAATCAGCCCAAATGTTTAAGTAATTCCTTTAATCCTAAAAGCCTTGGTGACACCGGAAAACATGAAATTGGTCCCGATGAAATTCAGTATATTTCTGCTCGATTAAAATATTTAAAGCTGAAGTCTCACGACTGGACACCTATTGATATCGCCGGGCTTTTTCATCTGCAGGTCATGGATGAATTTTCCAACCGCAATACTGAACTAAAGAACCTATTTCATTTAGTTGCACTGACAAAGAAACACGGTCCAGAACCAGCAGTTAAAATCTTTAACAGTATAAAATGGGCTCTTAGCGGAAATGCAGCAACAACAATACCGGCAACCCCTGATAAAGCAAATTATGCCCATAAAATGGCAAACTATTATCATGAAAATCTAATAAAAAATATTGATGTTGTTAAAAATGATTATAACGGATGTACTGTTTATGATGTCAAAAATTTTGTAACTGCATACGGTGCGTCTGCAGATTATGCAATGCATCAAAAAGACGACCAGTTTCCTCTACTAGCCAGTAACTGGTGGGTGGTATCTCAACCAGGTCTTCATAACGGAATCCCGTCAGGAATTATGTATAATGGGCCCCAAATATCTGCCTTAGATCCGGCTAAAACCTATCAAGTTGCCCTGAAAAGCAAACAAGGTTTTCAATATGCGGGCAACACTTTCCCTGGCACCATTAATTTTTGGCAAGGTCACAATGGAACCCTTTCGATGGGCCTAACCACCGGTAATATTGATGTATCTGATATGTTCTGTGTTGATGTGTATAAGGACGACGACGGTCTATATTACAAATTCGGAAAAAATAATTTTGCCCGTCTTACGTCTATGTCTCTGCAACATCAGATTAATGATAACGGGGAAGATGACGGTAAAGTTGGCGATGAAGATGAAGATGAAGTTGATGATGAAGAGAGCCCACTACAGGCCAGCCTAAAAAAAATCAAACACCACCTGTATAATGTTGCCGACAAAGGTTGGCCTGTCGTCATGATTGAAGAAAATAATGAACAAAAAATTGACGGTGAACACGTATATGGGACCGCCTACATCCAACGCTATAATTGGGAGGGGGCGACTGTTTCAACACTGATAAGTTGGATGAATGCCCTAAATGAGACTGATCTGGGAGGCTGGAATAGTCAACTCGACACCGTAGGAGCTAATTTCAACATGGTCGCCCTCAACGCAGAAGGCACAGCCTCCTATCGTTTAACAGGAAGTCTTCCGCTTAAGAAAGGAATGACTGCTATTCAAAACGGGCAACCTCCTCAAGATTGGGATTATTACCCAAGTTACGATCCTCGCCTTCCCGCGCCAATGGCGCCAAATATTGGTTGGACAAATTCTGGAAAAAAGTATCACAAACTTAACCACACCATGAAAAATGGAGTGTTCGCCAATTGGAATCAAAAACCATTTATCAATATGCCTGATGGTGATTTGGACTACGATTCCTACTTTCGTTTCGATCGTGTAACCTTGATCCGAAATGAACTCGCTTCCCAGCAGCCGCTTGGTACTTGGACGCTTGAAGACATTCTTGATCTCAACGGCCGCCTCCAACGCCTAGACGTAAATTATTTCGCTTATGAGCCATTTTTAAAACGACTGCAACTCGCGAGAAATCCGGTGGAGCTCCAAAAGGCACTCTCTCTCATTTTACAATGGAATGGCCAGAGAGGTGACTACAGAAACCCTAAGGGTGATCAGTTAGGCGCCCATTATGGTCACGTACTTTTCTTTGAGTGGATAAATGCTCTTACAGAAAATGTTGCAAAAGTTATTTCTAAAGACGATTCAGATCTAACCAAAAACTTGATGGGCGGTTTATTGAAAACAAGACAACCCTATTTTCCGATCATATCTGACGGCGGGCCTGCAGCCCCTAAACCAACGATTTTGACCAGTCATGGTATCCATGTAAACAGCCGGATCATATTAAATGCGTTGCACGCGACCTTTGAAATTTCCGCAAGTGAAACTGAAATTGGTAGCGGCGCGACCAAAGGTCATCAATATGAATATGATGATTATCAACAAGATTTAATGGAAAAGATAAATGAAGGAAACAAAAACAAAGTAAACGCAATGGATTTGATGTTTAGATCACTTAATACTGCTTTGAGAAAAATTCAAAATTATCCTGGTTTTTCGCAAGATAATTTTAACTCAGGCGAAGATGCTTATTTAGCCAAAAGTATTCGAACATATTCTGGGTTGTCTAAAAAACTGGCAAATAAGGATGTGGCCATTGGGTTCCGGCCCGGAGATAATTTCATGGTTCCTCACTTTAGAAATAGAGGACCCCTTAACATTGCTGTTGCGTTTAAGAACGGTCATGCACAGGGTAAAAATATTGCTCATCCTGGTATTCGGGAATACCGAGAAATGTCTGCGGACCCTGCTGAAAATGCGGCAAAAAACTGGTTTTCTTTAAATCAAATGAAAATGTATGAGAACAATCATTATAGGGACATGTTTGTTTTGCCTAATCGAACCCTACCACCGCAATAGGTAAAATATAGTCCATATAAACAACATAAATTATAGAAGGTCCGCACTATTTGCGGGCCTTTTTATTGGTTATAGACACTTTCGCCAAGCCGTATAACAGGAACTCCTTTGAGAAATACAAAGATATCACTTGAAAATTGAATAATCATAAAAATATACAACTTATTAGTTTATTTATGCTATTAGGAGTTGTTTTTATGAAAAAAAACTGGTTAAAAACAGCACTGCTTACCTGCAGTGCTTGTTTTTGGATGTTTGGCGGTATTTCAGCATCTAACGCAGAAGTCACTGTCACGCGCGACGCTTTGGGCGTTCCGTTTATCGATGCCTCTACAGATCATGAAATGTGGTTTGCATTTGGTTATGTCCAAGCGCGCGACCGTATCATTCAGATGGAAATTTTACGTCAAAATGCCTTTGGGGAACTTCCAGAGTTGGTGGGTGATGGCGATAATGAAAATGCGAAAAGAGTAGAACGAAATCTAAAGCAACATCATAAGTACCCTAATCTTCGATATTCTCTTTTTAATGAAATTCGCGAAAGCAAAGATGTTGATGGGAAAGTTGCCATGCATTGTATGGCTGCTGGAATAAATCAATTTAAGTCCGAAATTGATCTCGCTGCCGAACCGAATAAAGAAGGATGTTTGCGGGAACCATTTAATCCCAAAGTTTTTGGAAATCGGGATGAACACCAACTCACTGACGGTGAAGTAGCATTTATCAAGGAAAAGAATGCTTCCCTCAAACTAAATAGTAGACCTTGGTCTCCTGTGGATATTGCTGGCTTATTTCATTTGCAAGTTATGGATGAATATTCGAACCGTAATACAGAAATGAACAACCTCATTCACTTATTGGAGTTGTCCCGCGTAAACGGCGAGGACACGACCACTGCCGTAAAAGTATTTAACAGCATGAAATGGGCATTGAATGAAAATGCGGCGACCACTATACCGGCGTCTCTCCGCCACACGCAGAATGCCAATAATATGGCAAATATTTATCATTCAAATTTAATTAGGACTGTCGCCCCTAAAAATGGAAGCTACAACGGGTGCACTGTATACAACCCTGCCACTTTTCAAACGTCTTATGGGGCAGCCGCAAAATACGCCATGCATGAAAAAAACGATCTTTTCCCAATGAAAGCAAGCAATTGGTGGGTTGTCTCGCAGCCATATGCGGGTAAAGGCGTTCCAACTGGAGTGATGTATAACGGCCCGCAGATTGCAGCACTAGATCCAAGTCGCACCTATCAAGTTGCCTTAAAAAGCGACGAAGGGTTTCAATTCGCAGGCAACACGTATCCTGGAACTATCAATTTTTGGCAGGGTCACAATGGAAATCTGGCCATGGGCCTAACTGCGGGTAATATCGATGTATCTGATATTTTCTGTGTAGATTTGTTTAATGAGGGTGATCGTTTATTTTACAAAACTGAAAATGGCAGAAGTTATATTCAACCGTCTAAATATCAGCCAATTAGAGCAGTTGTAGGAGCCCCAACAGCTCCCCTATTTAATGTGGTCGGTCACAATTGGCCTGTGGTTATGATTGATGAAAACAAGGATGCCCGGCAAGGCGATCCCGTCGGCACTGCCTATATTCAACGATATAACTGGGAAGGGTCAACAGTTTCAACACTCACCAGTTGGATGGATGCATTAAATGCCAAGACCCTAACTGAGTGGAACAATAAGTTAGGTACTGTCGGTGCTAATTTCAACTTGGTAGCCTTACAAGCTGACGGAAAAGCATCCTATCGATTAACGGGTAGCTTGCCGATCAAACGCGGCATGCAACAACCTAATCCGATCGTACCTGCCACAGAATGGGACTATTTCCCATCATACGATCCCCGGTTACCTGCTGCCATTGCCCCAGAAGATGGATGGAATATTGTCGGTAAATATTATCATGGCCTTCGTTACGATATCGACAATGGTATTTTGGCAAACTGGAACCAGAAGCCTTTTGTGAATATGCCTGATGGTGATTTAGATTACGATTCCTACTTCCGCTTTGATCGGGTAACGTTGATTAAAAACATGCTAAAGGATCCCGAACGTAGTGGCCCAGAAACCGTTAGCTCCGTTTTAGAACTTAATGGATTACTGCAACGCTTGGATGTCAATTATTTTGCTTTCAAACCTTTTTGGAAGCGGCTGTTTCAAATCTCTGAACAACCAATTCAAAAACAAGCACTTTTCCAAATTGGGAATTGGGGCGGACAAAGAGGAAGCGTTTCAAATCCTGAAGTGGATCAATTAGGGGCTCACTACGGTCATGTTCTTTTCTATGAATGGATGAACGCACTCACCGAACAATTTGCCAGTGTGATCGCAAAATCTGACAAAAATCTGACGACCCACTTAATGAAAGGCTTGCTCAAACCAAAACAGCCCTACCTTCCAACAATAAAGAACGGGATGCCAGTTAAACCGAGACCTACCATCCTAACCAGCCACGGCATTCATGTAAACGCCCGGATCATGTTAAATGCTCTCCACTCTGCCTTCGAAATCTCTCAGAGTGAAACAGAGTCTGGGGCAGCGGAGACAAGGGGTTATCAATATACTTACGATCGATATCAGGAAAATTTACTAAATCGCATAAACCCCGAACGATCAGCCCAACAGAATGCTTTTTCAGTAATGCTCAGCGCATTGGATACCGCAATTGAAAAAACCAGGCAGTATCCCGGATTCTCTGAAAAACAATTTGTATCAGGAGATAATTCGTATATGTCCAATGATATTCGAACATACTCTGGAATGTCTTCTACCCTCGGGCGAAATGACGTCAGTATTGGCTTTAGACCCGATAGCATCGTAATTCCTCATTTCCGGAATAGAGGGCCGCTAAATATAGCCGTGCAGTTCCTTGATGGTATAGCCCAGGGTAAGAATATTGCCCATCCGGGTATTCGCGAATTTAGGAATGCTCCTGGTGCGGGAAGTGAAAACCATAGCGGCAATGATTTTTCATACAATCAAATTGATATGTATGAGAAAAATCAATATCGGGACATGCACCCTTTGCCGCACAGTCCACTCCACAAATCAAAATTGTAGGTATCTGCGATTAGAATAAGTCATATAGAAAGGCCTGCAAAACAACGCGGGCCTTTTTTTAGATCACATCAATGGTCTATCCGTGAGAGACTTGCTGAGCAGCGACAAGATCTTCGTTGCCAACTTTAGACGCCTCACCTTCCAGCCATTTCCAGAAACTCCGGATCACTGGGTCATTCGAATTTTCGGGCAAGGTCAGCAAATAATAACCAGAGTCAAGTTTGAGATCGATCTCCGAAAGCGACACTAGGCGACCTGCATCAAGATCGTTTTGCACGAGGCACCGCTTAGCAAGAGCTATTCCCTCACCATTGATAGCGGCTTCTATAACCATCCATTGTTGGGAGTACTCCCGTAGGGACAAATTATCCACTTTATCAATGCCCAGCTCGGTTAAAAATTTCTCCCAAGAGGGATATTCTTTGATAATTTTAGGATGTTGGTCGATTAAGAATGGGAAATCTAAAACATCCTTAAATTCAAATTCTTCTTTCGATTTTTTCATAAGATTTGGCGCGGCAACCAAAAGCAATTCATCTCGGAGGATCTCCTTGCACCACATCCCCGATTGATGAGCAATTCCGTATCGAATACCCACGTCACCATCTGCTGCCTGATATTCATTTATAAGTTCTACTGTGGCGATGGATATATCAACACCTGGCCATAAATCCCGAAATCCAGTAAGTCTTGGTAGCAAAAACTTCATGGCAAACGACGCCGTTACTGAAATAACTAGCCCATTTCGAACATCTGGCCGCCCCACTCGCTGGGTGGCATTACGGATATTCTCCATGGCACCTGAAATCTCAGTGTAATAAGCTGCCCCCGGCTCAGTGAAATCAAGCCCTCTGTTCGTTCGTTTAAACAAACGGCAGCCAATCCATTTTTCCAATGCATGAACTTGCTGACTAATGGCACCTGAAGAGACACCCAGTTCCTGGGCTGCACGGGCAATGCTCAAATGTTTTCCCGCCATTTCAAACGACCGTAATGCGTTCAAAGGAGGAAGTTGATCTCGCATAGTTCACCTTTAGAAAAACTAAACACAAATAAATTCTTACTAAATACGCATTCTCTAATCAATAAACTACTCTACCCATAATTGTTCAACCTGTCGATAAATTTGGGAAACAGAATAAATGACAGCCACCCTCGAGGAAAACAGCACACTTGGGATACTAAGCGATCTCATTGCATTCGATACAACAAGTTTTCGCTCAAACATGAGCTTGATAGACTATGTTGTCTCCTACCTCGATCGGGATAATATACAAGTTGAAGTTATTAAAAATGCCGAAGGCACCAAAGCAAACTTGTTCGCGACAATCGGGGAGAGCCAAAATCCCGGCATCATTTTATCGGGCCATACTGACGTTGTTCCGGTGGAGGGACAAAACTGGGCGACAGATCCTTTCAAACTGAGGATTGAGGACAATAAGGCCTTCGGTCGCGGCACTTGTGACATGAAGGGTTTCATTGCAAGTGTACTTGCCGCTGTTCCCAAAATGGCGCAAGAAAACCTGGCCTGCCCTGTCCATATTGCGCTGTCATATGATGAAGAGGTCGGTTGTGTTGGCGTTCGCCATTTGATCGACTTTCTCAAACACAAAAATTTGGAAGTGGAAGCCTGTATTATTGGCGAGCCGTCTTCTCTAAAACCCGTAACCTCACACACTGGAAAACATGTATTTAGGTGTGCGTTTCAGGGAACAGCAATGCATTCGTCGTTGGCACCGGGCGGCGTAAATGCCATTTCCTATGCCGCCGGCATCCTTTCTGAAATTAACTATCTTGAAAAAATAGCAGAGAGTTATGTCATCGATGACACGCGGTTCGAGTACCCCCACCCAACCATAAATATCGGAAAGATAACAGGCGGCAAGGCTGTCAATATTGTCGCTGAACACTGCCAATTTGACGTGGAATGCCGGTATCCGCCAGGATCCAGTCCAACATTCTTCACAGACGCACTTCCCGGCATTGTCAAAACAATGGCTCATGAGCCTATGTATTTAAAAAGCCCAGCCGCATATGCATCTTGCGAGCAGGTTACAGAATACCCCGCCTTTGAAGGTGACTTCAATTCCCCAGCGGCTCAACTCGTCCGCCGATTAACCGGATCAAATGGTGATTACGCTGTAAATTACGGAACAGAGGCAGGGTTATTCCAGACATCGGGATATTCCAGTGTTGTCTGCGGTCCTGGTGATATTAATCAAGCCCATCAACCTGACGAATTCATTGAACTTTCGCAACTTTCTGCTTGCGACAAGATGATGGACACTTTGATCCGGGAATTTTCATTGGAAGAGGTTTCGGCATGAACCATATTGCCCCCACCTCCACCACATCAGAGGAGCTCGCTCATTGGATATCAAAGGCTGGAAAAATATCAAATCCAGTGGCAATTGAGCGTGCTAAAAATGCCTTTATTGACACCATCGCCTGTATTTTAGGGGCTGCAAATGAGACGGTAACGGAAAAGGTCTTTTCTGGATTAAGTGGGACGAGCGCGGGATTATGTTCTGTCGTTGGCCGTGCTGAGACTTTATCCGCTGAAAATGCAGCATTAGTGAACGGTACCGCCGCTCATGCCCTCGATTATGACGATAACTTTCTCCCTGCGGTCACACATGCTTCGGCAGTATTGGTTCCGGCTCTCCTGTCATTGGGCGAAGAAATCGGAGCATCGTGTGACCAACTTCTTGACGCCTATATCATAGGACTAGAAGTCCAAGCTTGGCTTGGGCATCATATGATACCGGTTCATTATGCAGCTGGCTGGCACGCCACCTCAACCATAGGGACTATAGGTGCTGCCGCAGCCTGCGTTCGTATTCTAACAATGGATTCAACAACCGTTCAATCCGCCATTAGCCTTGCGACCAGCATGGCTTGTGGATCGAAAATTCAATTTGGTAGCATGACAAAACCACTTCATGCGGGCCTTGCAGCAAGAGCCGGAGTCACAGCGGCCCGTCTTGCTGCAGCGGGTGTTGAAGCGCATGCAGAACCTTTCGATGGACCTTGGGGGTTTATGTCGCTGCATCACGCAAAACGGAACGAGCGGACGCCTGCCACCACAAATCTTGCGATTTTGGAACATGGTTTAGCGCAGAAAAGATGGCCTTGTTGCGCCAGTGCCCATCGGACTCTCGACGCCATATACGAATTGATCAATCAACATGATTTAACCATGGATGATATCGAAAGCGTTTCAACCATCATTCCAGAGTCAAATGTCAAAAATCTGAGATTTAATAATCCAAAGACGCCGGATCAAGCGCGGTTTTCAATGACATACACGGCTGCGGCGCTTCTGCACACAAACGGGCTTACTCTCCATGATTTCACCGAACAGGGATTGGCGAGAACTGAAGTCCAAGATTTTATACCCAAAGTCTCAATGCAGTCAGCACCATCGCCAGAGACGGAGGAGACAGGAATTTGGGACACGCCAGCGAAAACAACCCTGTTTTTGAAAAATGGGAAAAAACTAGAAAGTGAAATATATCAACCCGTTGGAACCCTTTATTCCCCATTATCTAATCAAGACCTTGAAACAAAATTCTTTGAATGCGCAGGTCGTTCTCTGCCCTTTGATCAAGCAAGGCGACGGTTTAATTGCCTGCAAGATTTCGAGCAGTATAACGCCCGTGACATTGCCTCTTTTCTACGAAACGTAGAGGCAAACAGGGACCGTAGTTCCCATCAACTGGTCCCCGAATACAAGATGGATTTCTAACCAGAGGAGAGATGACAATGAAAACGAAAAGGCAAGTCTTAAAGGCAGCAGTTACGTCCGTTGCAGCCGCCGGAATGTTATTTGCGACAAGTGCAATGGCAGCTGATTACAAAATTGATGTTTCGCTTGAAACAGGCCCAAACCATATCCGCAACATCAGCATTAAGAAATGGGCTGACATCCTGAACGCCAAATCTGGCGGCCAATTGAAAATCAACGTGTTTGAAGGCGCGTCAAAATTCAAAGGCTCTTCCGTTCCAACGGCTTTGGCCCAAGGCACATTGGATATGGGCGTTCCCGGAACTTGGCATTTGACAAAGTTCATTCCTGACTTTGGAATTATCTTCCTGCCCATGTTCTTCGGTCATGATCGCCAGGTTTCCTATAAAGTTATGGACGGTCCTGTGGGTGACGAGTTGGTTAAACAAACTGAATCCAAACTAAATGTGAAAATATTAGGTCGTTTTATTGATATTGGTAGTGCCATTACATTTATGAAGACGGCCCCCATCAAAGGCCCATCTGATTACAAAAATAAACGTATTCGGATCGCTGGTAGTGCTGCACATGCGCGTCGTTATGAAGCACTTGGTGCCAATGCAGTTAAGGTTTCATGGCCTGATGTCCCACAAGCCCTTCAAACAGGTATGGTGGACGGTGTAATGACTGCGTTTGAATCTGTGAGAAGCGCCAAATTATGGGATTCAGGTTTGAAATTTGCCTATGTGGATCAACATGCATTCCACCAATATGTGCCAATGATCAACAGAGATTTGTGGGATACACTTCCAAAAAACCTTCAAACTTTGATGGAAACAACATGGGATGAAACCGTAGACCCTCAACGTGAATTTACGGCTCAAAGAGATACCGATGCCCGTGTAGAAGCCATCAAAAATGGGATTACTGTAACAGACGCATCTGCCGCTGATCTTCATAAACTTCGGGGCAATCTGATGCCAATCCAAACAAGTGTGATTAAAGAACTTCGGATAAACCCTGCGTTCGCTGACCGTGTACAGGAGGCAATTAATAAAGCCGGTATGTAACTGTCCTGCGAGGGAAACACTTTTGGGGAAGTGTTTCCCAACAGCAGAAAGGAATAAAAATGAAAAAAATAATTTCCACGATTTCGTCTATAGAACATGGTGTTATAGCAACTCTTGCAAGTATCGCCTTAATTTTGGCCGTCACTGAAATGTTCATGAGATATTATTTTGCGAGCTTTTTACCTGATTGGACATCCGAAGTGGTGGTCTACATGATCACGGCATCAGTGATGTTATCAGGTGGCCGCTTAGTGACTGAAAACAGGCATGTAAACGCGGATATGTTTCTTCGAATGGTGCCGGCGAAACAACAGCAATATTTTGAAATCGGTTTTTGCCTAGTCGGAATTTTTGTTTGCTTCGTCATGGTCGAACGCGGGATTGGCATTGTTGAGTTTGCCTATCGCCTTGACGAGCGGAGTGACAGCTCACTGCAATTTCCCGTCTATCTATATTACGCCTTCGTTCCAATTTCATTCGGCATGATGTTGCTGCACTACATCGTGCGCTTAGCAAACTACATCACAGCCTTTGATGAAGAAACAATGGCCACAATCGACATTGATTTAGAAAACGCTGATTAAAGCGGTTTAACGCAATTTTGCGTCAGGGAGTTTATTATGTTTTTTCCAGCCGTCTTCACTGGCCTGTTTGGAATATTATCCACCGGCATACCCATCTTTCTTGCACTGGGTTTCATGAGCATCCTGCTGTTTTGGCACGAAGGTACACCGCTGGTTGGCCTGCCGCAGCTGATCGTAGATCACATGAATTCCATTACCTTTCTGGCTATTCCTTTCTTTGTGATGGCGGCAACTTTCATGCAAAAAGGTGGTGTCGCCCAGGCTCTCGTTAATTGCGCATATGCATGGGTCGGTCATTTTAAAGGGGGCATGGCCGTCGTTTGTGTAGTTGCAACCGCCATTTTCGCAGCAATTTGTGGATCGTCCGTGGCAACCGCAATGGCAATGGGGACCATATTGATTCCTGCCATGATCGAGCGGAAATACGAGCGCAGTTTTGCCACCGGAATTGTCGGATCCTCTGGCACACTTGGTATTCTGATTCCACCTAGTATGGCGTTTATTGTATATGCCATTATAGCAGAACAATCCGTACCACGGCTTTTCCTTGCAGGTGTTATTCCAGGCCTAATTCAAGCGGGTCTATTCATCGCATGGAGTGTTTATTACACGACAAAAAATAATTATGAAGTCGGTGAACGGTTGTCTGGCAAGGAATTCAGGAAAATCAACTTTCAAGCCATCCCTGCACTATCCTTACCTGTCATCGTTTTGGGCGGTATTTACGGCGGACTAGTTACTGTAACTGAGGCCGCAGCTCTATCAGCATTGGTTGCCATTCTTATTAGTGTCTTCGTCTATAAGGGCTGCACCTTGCAGGAAGTCATTCCAACCATTGGTGAGTCCATTAAACGTGCCGGAACAATCATCTTTATTATCATGATGGCCTTGGCTTTTGGCCATTGGATAACCGGATCTGGTTTTACGCATATGCTCACCCAATGGGTTATCGACTACGATATTTCTGGATGGCAATTTCTGTTATTTATCAATGTTCTAATGATTTTTCTTGGCATGTTCCTTGAGAATTTTGCGGTCCTTTTGGTCGTCGTACCATTGGTCTTGCCGCTGTTACAACCATTGGGAATTGATCCCGTTCATTTTGCGGTTGTTGTCACAGTAAATCTTGAACTTGGACTGCTGACACCACCGGTAGGACTTAATCTATTCGTCCTCACATCCATAACCGATGCACCCTTAAAAGAGGTCATAAAGGGAACGCTACCCTTCATAATTATAATGGTATTTTTCTTGATGTTGATAACCTACATCCCTGAAATCTCACTATGGCTCCCAAATTATGTTTACGGAAGTTAAGGCCCTCCCTGCAATCGTTGCCCGGCGTTCGGGCGCGATTGCCTTTTTTTTTGCAGACAGACTAGCCGATTACAGAAAAACTTGAATTTTGGTTTATCTCCCGGTTTCGCGAGAAAGTGGCAAGGGAAATATCTTTGTTTATCTGATCCAAATGAAACGTAATTGGATCTTTATCATGATCATGACCAGCCTCACATTTTTCCACCAAAGCCGTCAGAATTTTCCCCGCAACGGGTGCGTTTTTGAACTGATTACCACTTGTGCCAATCCCCATATAAAAGCCGGGTAAATCACTTTTATCGTAGATGGGCATCCAGTCTTCGGTTACATCATAAAGTGCGACAATTCCGCTCGCAGTATTAGGGATCGGCAGACCCGTTAATCGTTGGGCCATGCGCATAACCTGCACTGTCCATTGATCGGTAAATTCTTGATTATAATTATCCGGATCATCCACCCATTCCTTGTCATCGCAGGGCGGATCTTCAGAACCAATGGAGACTGTATTTCCAAGTTCAGGACGGCAATATGTTTGAATATCGCTGTCAGACAAAACCAAACCGTCTTTTTCAAAATCAAACCCAGACGGCGACGGCACATACGCCACTTCCTGACGAAGGGCTCGTGTTGTCATCTTCATGGTTTTATCAACACCGGCCATTGAGTTGATTTTAGATGAATAGGGTCCTGCTACATTTATGACGATGGGCGCATGATATTTCTGGCCATTTGATAACTTTACACCGCTCGCACGGCCATCAAAGGTCAGAATTTGGGTAACTTCGGAGTTAAACAGGAATGTAGCCCCGTGAGTTTCTGCTGCACGCCGCGCATTATCTGCTGCAAGCTTTGGGTCATTCACATATCCACCGGCTGGAAAAAAGACGGCACCATTAACAATCCCGCCTGTTGGTTCCCCAAACCCATCGTCGTCCATCGCTTTTGCAGGATAGAATTTTTGAGTATCGGCAATGGGTAGATAATCTGTTATCTGATCTGATGTGACGTCTGAATAAGGGCATCCTATCCGAGTCATCATCTCACATATTTTGGCTAGATTATGATTATGATCCGTTTTGATAACGAGGCAGCCCGTTTCGCGATATTTTATAGGCTGTAACCCGTCATGTTTTCCAACGTAATTTTGCCAGTCCCGCCAGTGATGCCACCCTTCAAAGGCGATGGCACATGTCTCATACGCTGAATAGTAGGTCCGAATAATCGCAGAGGATGCTGACGTCGATCCATATCCCGCCTCCGGCATTTTATCGATAGACAGCACTTTATAGCCCTTTTTCGACAGCTCAAACGCAGTACAGGTGCCAATAACCCCTGCCCCAATAATAATTGCATCGTAATCATTAGTCATGTGCCAACTGCCATATGTTCGTCGCCTGTGAAATGTTCATGAGGCGCTTCGGTTATGCAATTATACTAATCTCGATACTTTCCGATAATCAATGACGTATTTATGTCACCGAATGCAAAGTTATTACTCATAAAGTTATCGATGTTGAGGAAATTAAGCCCGCTAGGCCATGGGTTGATATGCAAACTTCTCTTGATTTTTCAGAAAATTCGGCTCCGGCCAAAACAGAAATGGAATTTCTGCAGAAATGGACAGCGAAAGAGGCACAATTCAAATTTCAGAGTGCCTCTCCACAAGATCTCATATTGAACTTTTTTAGTCCGTCAGACAGCTGTGCGCTTTGCATAGCATAAGAACTGGCCGACAGATCGTTGATACGGGTAATTTAGTTTTTCTTTAACTGTTGAGTTCCTTTGCCCTTCAGTTCCCTAATTCCCAACGCCGCATTGAGTCCATTCTGCTAATTTCGCCAATTACTAAAACTGTTTACCGCTTACAATTGAATCTGCAGCCAGATCCCTTTTCTTGCTGCCGTAAATCTGGACATAACCACCATCTTTCGTGTTTTTCATAAGTTGAATACACTCTTTGGGTCCAAACATTTCTAGCGTGTAGCAAAACTTACTTTTATCTTCCACGGTCCACGTTGTTGTCTCCTTGGAGCCTTTCCAGATGGCATCGAGAGTGCCATTTGCGTGAAAATAAAATGCACCCTTACCGTTTTTCAACGTCGTCCCGCCTGTAGGATAGCTCTTATCACTCAAAAACGTCTTTAGCTCACCCAAGGTAAACGGCTTTAAACTGCTATCATCTGCAGCTGCGTTGTTTATTCCGGCGAAGCCAATTGCCCCTACGATTGCGAAAATACCTAATTTCATGCTCATGTTTTGTGTCCCCCCATTATTTAGCTGTAGGCAATAAAATACTGCCCGAC
>CAJXWA010000032.1 GCA_913062525.1 uncultured Alphaproteobacteria bacterium
TGCTAGGGACCAGTTTTGGCAAAAGCCTATCTGGAGCCACCACATATCCGACACGAATTGCAGGACTAAATACTTTTGAGAAACTTGTGAGGAAAACGCAAATGTCAGGGCATATTTCCCAATAAGTCGGGATTTCCCTATTATGGAACGGGGCATACACTCCATCTTCCACAATAAGAATATTATTTTCCCGCGCGATCTTCACAATTTCTAATCTTCTTTGAAGAGGAAGGGTTGTTCCTGTTGGATTATGATTGGTCGGAACGGTGACCAGCAATCGAATGCGGGTCCGCTTAGCCGCGGCCTTAAATGCTGCCGGTATCATTCCAAGTTCGTCCATCTCAATGGGAATCAACTTAGCACCGATATCTTGAGCAACAGCCTTAATTCCTGGATATCCAAACGCTTCTGTCGCAATCGCGTCACCTGGTTTAGTCAGAGATGACATAACTAGAAAAAGACCAGACTGCGCGCCTTGGGTAACGATAATATTTTCCCGTTCAACATTTCCAATGAGCCCCGCCAGCCATTGTTGGGCCGCCGTGAAATCTTCAGATCGGCCCCTCGTGTCAATATAATCCCTATACTCAGATTGTGGCGCTCTTTGTGCCAGCTTTTGAAATACCTTGGAAAATGCTTCCGCGCTTTTTGGGTGATAAAACCTATTCAGCGATAAATCAGTGGGAGCAAAAGGTATTTTTTGCTGTTGCTCGAAGTGCCAGAGTGGATTGTCTGCTCCCCTGTTTTTTGAAATTGCATCAGATGCAACATAAGTCCCCCGCCCCACATGGGCATAGGTTGCACCGCTTCGCTCTAACTCTCCATAAGCCCGCGTGACAGTGCCAACACTGCATTTAAGTTCCCACGCCATATCTCTATGGGTTGGCAGTCGCTCACCAGGCTTCAACACGCCAGATGCGATTTTACGTTTGAGAATAGAGACAATTTCATCTGATTTCATCAATCACCCTTATTGTATCAAGTACAATACTCTTTTTGACGAGGACAACTTAGATGCAATATAGATACAATTCAATTTTGTATCAAGGAAAAGCACATGCCTATCGACACAATCATGCTCATTTGCTTATTTGCAGTTTCAATGATCGGCTCTCCGGGGCCTGCAAATATGGCGCTCATGGCTGCTGGTGCTCGGTATGGCTACCGTAAATCTGTTCCGTTTATTCTCGGAACAAATTCCGGTTTTTTTCTTGTTGGTGTTGGCGTTGCAGCAGGTCTTGGCACTCTTTTTGAGCTTTTCCCAGCCATGCGGATTACCTTCCTGTTCCTGTCTGCCGCCTACATCCTCTATCTTGCCTACAAAATCGCTTTTCAAGCACCCAAAACTGGAAATGAAGAGGCGAAGGCCGGATATTGGTCTGGCATCTTTATTCATCCCCTTAACCCAAAAGCTTGGGCGATGTTGATCACTGCATATACGCAATTTTCATCTCAGGGTTTAGACCCAATATACCAATTCATCATTATTCAGTCTATTTTTCAGACGCTTGGGCTGATCCTAAATTCCATGTGGTGCTACGGCGGGGATATATTAAACAGGCTCGTCAGTTCTCCTGTTACACTGCAATGGATCAATCGCGGTCTTGCCACACTGATGATTATTATCGTTGCCACCTCGGTTTGGCAATCAGGGTTACTAACCTTGTAATTTAACTAACATTTTCCAATGCCGTAGTGCGTTCTGCTGGAAACTCAACAATGCAAGTTGTTCCCACATCAACAACACTTTGCAAATCGAAAGTTCCCCCATGTAAATCAACGATCAACTGCACCAAGGTCAATCCAAGTCCAGTTCCTTCATTCGTTCGTGCATATGTTGACTGCGCCTGCCCGAATCTTGACAACACATGGTGAAGATCTTTTTCAGAAATCCCAATACCAGTATCAACCACCTTTAACGATAGGCCACCGCTGTTATTAAGATCAACCCTTACAACTACACGTCCTCCGGCTTTCGTGAACTTCACAGCGTTTGAAATCAAGTTCACCAAAATTTGCTTCACCCGCGTTTCATCGACAAAAACTGTGGGCAGATCATCTGCCACATCTTCCAACAGCTCAACTTCCGCGCTCATTGCTCGAACAGCCAACATACGAATACTAGATCGAACGAGGTCCTTAATATTCACATCTCGCTCGTACAGTTGCATTTGACCGGCTTCAATTTTAGCCACATCCAAAATATCGTTTATAACTTTCAACAAGTGTCCACCAGCCGAATGAATATCGGCTGCATATTCTTTGTAATTTTCATGCCCAAGACTTCCAAATGCTTCTGTTGTCAGTATTTCAGAAAACCCAATAACTGCGTTTAGCGGCGTTCTGAGCTCGTGGCTCATATTTGCTAAAAACTCCGACTTTGCCCGATTAGCAAATTCAGCCACTTCCTTAGCTTTCCTCAAGCCAAGTTCGGCAACAATTCTGTCGTTCATATCAGTGAAGGTTCCTTCGATATGTAGCGGGTCACCGCTATCATCAAAGACGGTACGTGCACTAATTGCCCCCCAAATCAACGTGTCATCTTTGCAGCGCCATCGGTGGATCTCGTTTTTGAGTGATTGTCCACTAAGCAGAACTTCTAAATGATTTTCGGCAATGGATTTATCCATATAAACATCTTCAGCGGCATTTATGACTGATTTCAGCAGATCTTCGTTGTCCTTATACTTCAGCAGCCGAGCCAACGCCGGATTGCATTTCAATAAATTTCCTCGCAAATCAAACAGATAAACACCCTCAGATACACCTTCGTAAAGTCGGCGGTATTGTTGCTCACTTTTATAAAGTGCCTGTCCAAATCTATATCTGCGATATACCGCATATAGCAGCGCCACAACACAGAGGAAAACGACCACAATCGCAGCGAACACTTCCGCTCGCATTTCCCCCACCTTGTCCCGCTGCGGTGCCACTAGCCCCAATGCAAAAAAATCAAACTGATCCCGATATCCCTGAATATATTCACGAACCAAATACAATCTGCGAACAGCTTTGACATAAGTGATTTGATGACCTTCTTCCGACGCCATATCAATCACATTATCGAGATACAACATATCTTCCTCAAGAAGTGCCATTAACCTGTCGCCTTGGACAACACCTGAAACGTCTTTGGAGTCTGCTAAATCTAAAAACTCCCGAATTTTCAGGTGAACTTGTGTCAATTTTCCCGCCAAACGGTCAAATGATTTACTTTTTTCTTCCGCAGAAGTTTGGTTTAAATCCACAATACTATCGGCAATATGGATCACAGCCTCATCCAACAATCTAGCGTGAAGGAGATACTCTTTCGGAAAAGCTGCCTCAAACTCAGTTAATGTTTCTTCTGTGTAATAAAGTAAACTGCCGACAATTACCGTCAACGCAGTAGCTATCCCAACAAAAGTCAAAATCCAGTAATCGGTTTTCTTAATATCAGGGTAAAGGTCACGCAATTTGAGAGGCTTTCTAAAATTTCAACATTCGAAAAGAGAGCGATATTGATCTCGAATTTTAACCGTATCCTGCAAAAGTTTATAATATTCTAATGTATAGGTTTTGAATTTGATGATACTGGTGGGAATTCATAGCTTTTTTATTTAATTTTCCGAAAAGCATCGACGCACATGCCGCAAACCAGTACATAAGCACAATGAATACTGAAACCGAATTAGAAATACTGTTCGTCACTGTTCCCGGATTGGAACCCCCGCTTCTCGAAGAGGCTCGCGAAAAAGGATTTAAAGACCTAACGCGGATCAAAGGCGGCGTTGTCCTTAACGGAACATGGGAAGATGTTTGGCGCGCTAATCTTGAAATGCGAGGCGCGAGCCGAATTCTCGTTCGTTTGGGATCATTCCATGCAGTCCATCTTGCGCAGCTAGACAAACGGGCCCGGAAATTTCCGTGGAGTGATTTCCTGAAACCTGGTGTTCCTGTTCGGGTTGAAGTGATGAGCCGAAAATCACGCATTTACCACAAAAAAGCGGCGCAAGAACGCATTGAGCTCGCCTTAAATGAAGAGGCCGGCATCCCCACATCCGCTGAAGCCGATATCAGTATCAAAGTTCGTATTTTTGAAGACCTTTGCACAATCAGTGTGGATACATCTGGCGAAGGATTGCATATTCGCGGACATAAAGAAGCCCTCAACAAAGCACCAATGCGGGAAACCCTTGCCTCATTGTTACTCCGCCGCTGTAGTTATCGTGGGCAAATGCCTGTCGTTGACCCTATGTGTGGTTCGGGCACTTTCGTGATTGAAGCTGCGGAAATTGCCACAGGAATGCAGCCCGGTAGATCTCGGAAATTTGCCTTCCAAAAACTAACGACTTTCGATGAAGCCCGCTGGAATGCTTTAAAAGCAACCGCCGAACCCAAAGAAACAGATCTGCGATTTTACGGATATGATCGTGATGAGGGAGCAATTAAACGCTCACGTGCCAATGCAAAACGCGCCGGAATTCTCGATCTCACTGAATTTAACACGCAAACTATCAGTGAACTGACGCCGCCGGAGGGACCTCCCGGTCTCGTCATTATAAACCCTCCATACGGCGTTCGCATTGGCGAAGCAAAACAGTTGTTTCCCTTATACCAAACACTGGGAAATAGCCTTTTAAACCGCTTCCAAGGCTGGCGTGTTGGACTTGTTACCAATTCCAGTGCCCTTGCAGGGTCCACAGGCCTCCCCTTCACAGCTACTGTCACTCCGTTTTCACATGGCGGCATCCGAGTAAATCTCTACTCGACAAAGGCTCTGCCTTGATCGAGATTTGAACTCAACTTTAGCTCTCTCTAGATCGCATTTGGAAACGGTCAGTTTTTATACGAGCTAGGCCGCTCGCCGAATTCTAGTTTAAATAGCCTCGAAAATTCGCTTGAAGACTTAAAGCCACATTTATAGGCAACCTGAGTCATCGTCATCCCAAATGGATTTTGAGAGAGTACTTTTCTAGCGGCTTCTAATCTTTTTCTCTTCAATCTTTCCATGACAGGCTCTGAATTAGAAAAGATCTTATATAGATAACTTTTAGAGATGTTGCAGGCCACGGCAACGTCTTGTGGGTTGAGAGTATCATCCCAAAAATTTTGATTTATGTACGAGATCGCCTTAAATTTGTGGGCTTCCATTGCGATGCTTTCATCAGAAGATGAATTTCCACCACTTAGATAGAAAGAGATAGCATCCAGTATTTGGTTATTAACAAAATTGGTCGTTCTATCATCTAACTGAGCCGGACTATTTAAAAGATCTCCAATAGTTTGCTTCAGCAAATGATAAATCAAATCAGGATTAATAACTTCTTTGTCAATTATTGCCGGTTTAACGCCAATTCTATCTTCTATAGATCTCGTGGGAATCTTGACGTTAAATGTCCCATATCTGTTATCGATCTGCAATTTTGAATTCATGCCATTGTTGATTAAAAAAACTCTATTTGGCTGCAAACTTACTGTCTTATTACCAACACGACAAAGGGCTCGTCCATAGTTTGGAAAAGACAATGAATAGAAAGGTTCATTGAGTTTTTGTAAATCTCTGTCTGATCGCTCAAAAGATTGATTTCCAAATTCGAGACTGGTGAATGTGAGTTCGCCTATTTGTTTACTAGAATAAGCACCAGATATGCTTTTCTCGCCGAGCGTTACAATATCCACATTACCCCAAAGCTGACCAAACTTTTCATGCCAATAGATTTCTCTATCAGCTGAAAGCATATCTTCTGTGTCTGCAATTTTGGGTAAGGCTGTCTTCGCCAAATTATAAAGTGAGTAACTGGTCATTTTAGGCTGCTTTTTTCTAGAAACCCTTCGGGAGTAGACTGGTTCACAAAAGATCATATCATGGTTCACAAGAGTTCTGCGAAAAAGAAAGCTAACACTCTCCTCATTCGATTATTGCGACAATATCAAACAGGAGCAGTGCGTCATGTTGAAGTCAATAAAGTACGGGGTTATTCTAACGGCGGCTATTACTACAATTAGCAGTACCGCGATCGCAGCAGAGATAAATTGGACACTGGCTTACTTAGCCGTAAAGGGAACAGTTTACGAAGAAGTCGCGAATGCTATTCCAAGCCGCATCGAAAAAGCCACTAATGGTCGCTTAAAAATTACGGCAAATTCCTCGTTAGTGAAAGGCAATCGATTGCTAGAAGCCGTGCGAGACGGATTGGTACAAATGACTTTGCCATTGACCGGTTATTACACCGGCTCTCAGCCGCTATTCACGGTCCCCTCATTGCCTGGCATCTCTGAGAGTTACGACAACTTGCAAGCCTTATCTGCGTCGGCGTACGGTGAACAAGTGCGGGAACTTTTTAAAACTAAATATAACTCTACCCAACTTATGGAAACGGCATTTTGTCCACAGACGTTATTCTCTACGGTCCCAATTTCGACCGTTGAAGAATGGAAAGGGCGCAAGCTCCGTGTGAACAATCGGGGTACCGGTTTAATCGGTGCCGAACTTGGAGCCACAACTGTTTCTTTGAGTGCAGGAGAGGTTTTACCCGCTCTTGAACGAGGTGTCATCGAGGGCGTCATTACTGACAGCTGCTGGGCTTATGGTGCGGGGTTTCAGACTGTGATCACTCATGCTGCCAATTGGAAACTTGGGAGCGTCGCGCCATCGCCAGTTTTGGTAAACAATGATGCTTGGAAAGCGCTTCCCAGCGACCTACAAGGCATCGTTCATAAAGAATTTCAAGCACTTGAAAAAGAATTTGCTGATCGTTGGAGGCAACGAGCAAAAGAGATGCCTAAATTGTGGGAAAAAGCAGGCGTGAAGTTCCATGAAATTTCAGCAGATGAAAATAACCGGGTCTACTCAAAAGAAATTCAAGCACCGGTTTTGGAAGCTTGGAAAAAAGATATGACACGTGCTGGACTTGATGCGGATAAAGTCGAGGCTATAGCCAGAAAAGCTGTTGAATAAACATATGAGTACTTTACCAAAAAACACAGGGGCAACCGATAGGTTGTCCCAACTCAGTAATATTTTCGAACAAACCTCCAGAGTTCTAGCCATATTAGGCGTTACAGCAATGCTCGGCGGAGTCCTGATAGAAGTCTTTGGGAGAAGCCTTTTTGGCGTTGCTACCATATGGGTAACAGAAGTTTCATCATACTTAGTAGTGGCAATTACTTTTTTGGGAGCTGCCTTTGTCGCCTCTCGTGATGCCCATATCCGTGTCGATATTATTACGTCGAGATTATCCGTAGACCTATCAACAATAATTCAATCCGCGACAACATGGGTTTCAATTGCAGTCTCCCTACTGGTTCTCTGGAAAACCCAAGCTTTTTTGACTGAAAATTTTGTCAGCGATGCTCGAAGCTGGAGCCTGCTCAATGCGCCTTTATGGATCCCACAGTCCACCGTTTGCATTGGTGTATTAATGTTGGTTTTGTCCCTTTGTTTAAAGGTTGGAAACGAACAAAACCACAATATATATTTTAAAATTTTGGCCTATTTTCCCATATTAATTTCAATTGGTTTTATACTGCTTGACGGCATGGAACAAATACAAACAACCTTGCAGTTAAGTCAGGTCGTGATCCTAGTTATGGGACTTGTCAGTGTCTCAACGCTCCTAGTTTCAGGCCCCAAAGTTTTCATAACATTTATCTTGTTATTGATCCCTGTGATCGCTTTTTTCACTTTCACAAGCAGCTCATCATTACCGTTTCAATCGTTGGCCCTTATCGCCTGTTTGTTCTTCCTTTTATTAACTGGGCTTCCCGTAACTTTTGCCCTTTTCCTTGTGGGTATTTCAGCAATGTATTTCTGGCTGCCTCCGGTAACATTCTCATACATTGGGGAGCGAGCTTGGGGAGCCATCAATACATTTGAGCTGGCGGCTATTCCGATGTTTGTCCTAATGGGGGCAATTCTTGTTCGCAGCAATGCATCAACAGATATGTTCATGGCTGCGAAGAATGCGTTGGGGAGATTACGCGGTGGCTTAGCTCACGCCTCTATTTTCGCGTCTGGAATTTTCGCTGCAGTATCAGGCTCAAGCCTAGCGACCGCGGCAACAATGGGCCGCGTTGCCGGCCCAGAAATGATTAAGGAGGGGTATCGTCCAGAGCTTGCCTACGGTGTTCTTGCAGCCGGAGGAACACTCGGCATTTTAATTCCGCCAAGCATTGCCATGATTGTCTATGGCCCCTTAGCTGGCGTGCCTGTCACTGACCTTTTCCTTGCTGGAATAATCCCTGGCCTCTTGATGATTTTTGCGTTCGTCTTGGTCATTGCCATTTGGACATTAATAGATCCCAAAGCCGCCCCAACAGGTCACGCGGTTTCTTGGCCGGACAAAATACGATCTCTAAAAGGTGTCGGACCGTTTCTTCTTTTAATGCTGATGATTCTCGGCTCGCTCTACATGGGTTTTGCAACCCCGACAGAGGCTGGTGCCGTGGGTGTTTTAGGTGCTATCTTAATTAGTGCCTTTAGACGGACATTCACCTTTTCAGGTCTTATTGCAGCTTTAGAAGAAGCCGCCCTTGTCACATCCTTTCTTTTAATGATCGCCGTTGGTGCGTCTGTTATGGGCTTTGCTGTTGACTTCCTAGCCATGCCGCAAAATTTGGTTCAATTTGTAAACTCCTTAAATCTATCTAGCTTGGCTTTGTTTGTCGCCATTATCGTCCTCTATCTTATTCTAGGAATGTTTGTGGAACCCATCAGTATGGTTCTAATGACGTTGCCCGTGGTTTTGCCAGTGATTGCGGCCGCGGGGTGGGATCCTCTATGGTTTGGTATTGTTCTGGTTATGCTCGTTGAGATTGGCCTAATTACACCGCCCGTTGGTATGATCCTTTATGTGCTTTCCGGCGTCTCTAACGGCAAGGTTTCTCTTGGTCAAATATCCATTGGAACCCTGCCTTTCATATTCGCATTCATCTCAATGATCTTCCTCTTTTTCGCGTTCCCTGCACTGGTCACGTTCCTTCCGGAGATTGCAAAATGATGACGGTCGAAGGATCTCAAATAAACAGTCAAATTATCGATCGCTGGATCAATGAAGAACTTCTAAATAGGCGCCTCTCAGGAGGGGTTATCGAAGTTATTAAAGGAGATAAAACTTTATACCAGCGCACATTTGGAACTAAGGATGAAGATCAAAAAATTGAAATGACGCGGGATACGATATTTTGGATTGCCTCTATGACGAAACCAATTGTGAGTGCAACTGCTTTGGCACTTTTGGAACAAGGAAAATTCGGTCTCGAAACCTCCATCGCAAAATACATCCCTGCGTATAAAAACCCTGTTGTTTTGGGGTCGGCAGGTAAGTTCGCAAAGCTCAAACGAGACGTAACTGTTCTGGATCTTTTTAGGCATACGTCTGGTTTAACTTATGGATTCTCTGGCGAAGAAGACATTCACAAGCTCTATGATGAAACCTCCGTTTATGATTTTTCAAATTCAAATGCTGAAATGGCAGAAAAATTATCGAAGATACCTTTGAGGAACCAACCGGGAGAAGTTTTCGAATACGGGATGTCAACTGACTTACTTGGTTTCATTATTGAATGCGTGACAGATCAAAGTTTAGACGAGGTCGTCCGGCAACTGATTACGGGACCTCTCGAAATGTCATCGACGGGCTTTTCTCCTGACATTAACACCGTTGCCAAAGCACCTCCCCACATTAATGACATTGGAATAAAGCCGCCGTTGGGACCTGATCAAAAATGGCATTCTGGCGGCGGCGGGCTCTGGTCGACACTACCGGATTACAAAATATTTGCCAAAATGCTCAAAAATAACGGAGCCGTCGGTAAAGCGAAAATCTTGAGGACGGAAACCATTTCACTTCTTCGGCAGAACCATTTTCCTAAAGGCATTCGATTTGGACCTTATACGAGTTCCTTAGGTATCACGGCCCCAACACAAGAACGTGGCCTTGGGTTTGGTTTAGGGATCGCCGTCAGAGAGCATGACCAAATCACGCCTCCAGGGTTCAAGGGTGAGTTTTTCTGGCCCGGTGTATCTGGCACCAATTTTTGGGTGGACCCCCTCAACGATCTCATTGTCATATTCATGACTTACGCACCGGAGCATCGAGGGCAACACCGTATTGATCTGAGAAACGCTGTTTATGCCGCCCTATCAGAAGAAAATTGCAGGGAGGTGACTACCGATGAGTAAAGCAGACAGCAAATTTGTCTCACTTCAGCAGGCTATCGCCAAAATTAAAACAGGCTCAACAATTTCCACATGCGGGTTCGTGGGGATTGGCACACCTGAGTTTCTATTGCATGGATTAGAACAGCGTTTTCTTGAAACTGGCACGCCGACAGACATTGATTTGGTTTTCGCGGCTGGTCAAGGAGACGGGCAATCCAAAGGCCTAAATCGTATTGCCCACAAAAAGCTTTTGCGAAGAGTTGTCGGCGGCCATTGGGCACTCACCCCCAAACTAGGGAAGCTTGCCCTCAATGGTGATATTGAGGCTTATAATCTTCCCCAAGGATGTCTCTCCCAGCTTTTAAGGGACACAGCTGCTGGAAAGCCCGGCACCGTCAGTAAGGTTGGCCTACACACCTTTGTTGACCCCCGTATTGATGGCGGAAAAATTAACGATGTCTGTACAGAAAATCTCGTTTCCGTCGTGTCACTTACCGAAGAAGAATGGTTATTCTACAAAGCTATTCCCATTGATGTCGCCTTCATTAGAGGTAGCTACGCTGACGAGAGAGGAAATATTTCACTTAAGCGAGAAGCCTTAACTCTCGATAATTTGTCCATTGCCATGGCTGCTAAAAACTCAGGTGGGATCGTCATCGCTCAAGTTGAGGGGAAAGCGCCCTCAGGCATTTTGAATTCTAGAGAGATCACGGTACCTGGCACCTTCGTTGACTATATTGTCGAGGCTCCCAGTGAGTATCATCAGCAAACCTATGCAACATCCTATAGTTCTTTATTTTCTGGAGAAATCAGAACTACGTGTCGCGAACCTGAAAACCCAGAAACAGGCATCCGCAAAATTATTGCAGCGCGAGCAGCGATGGAACTTCCTACATCAGGTGTTATTAACTTAGGGATCGGAATGCCTGAAGGCATTGCAAATATCGCCCGTAAAAGCGGAAAACTGGAAACCTTGACGCTGAGCACGGAGGCAGGCTCTGTCGGTGGAATCCCTCAAAGCGGTCTAGATTTTGGTGCCTCCATAAACGCGGACACTATATTGGATCAAAGTCAGCAATTCGACTTTTATGACGGCGGCGGATTGAGCATGGCCTGCTTAGGCATGGCTGAGGTGGATCAAGAGGGCAATGTAAACGTAAGCCGATTTGGATCGAAATTGGCCGGTTGCGGGGGATTTATTAACATCTCGCAAAATTCGAAAAAAGTCGTTTTCGTTGGAACCTTTACGGCCGGTGGGCTCGAGGTGAAATTCGCCAACGGCAAACTTAAAATATTAAAAGAAGGTCGATCCCACAAATTTGTCCCAAGCGTATCTCAAATAACTTTTAGCGGTCGTTACAGCCAAGAAATGGAGCAAAAGATTATTTACATTACAGAGAGATGCGTCTTTAAAATGACGCCAAACGGTCTTGAGCTTACAGAAATAGCACCGGGAATAGATATACAAGCTGATATCATCGACCATATGGGGTTTGCGCCAATTATTCGCTCTCCGAAACAAATGGACATCAAGGTTTTTGAGTAAGCTCAAATTTTTATAGACCCTCAGTGACAACTGACAATTATCAGGGAAGCCAGCAGCATTCGCTTCCAGGACAGAGTTGTTGCTCGACCTTTGTTATTGAGCCAATTTGTCTCTGGATGTTCGAAAACCAAATCCGCCGCAGACCAACAAAAAACTAAACGTAATCCAAGGCCATAAAGTCACTGGATTTACGGAAATGCCAAACAAGTTTATTGCGGCCTTTGTTGCCAAGGGGTTATTCAGAAACGAAATCATCTCCAGAATCCCAACTAAACCCACAGCAACTGTAGAGAGGGATAGGGCAGATAACAAATACGCAGTCCCCACTCCCTCTTCATTTTCATTTCTCAGTCGTATGAAAATACGGTTGGTGAGGCCAGATAGACCATTAGGAGCAAAGAGCACGATTGAGATAAAGAGTATCCCTGCATACAAGTTCCAATTTTCCGTTGTCCCGCTTAAGCCTGAAAAAACTGCAGTTAGGAGTATTGCACCAAGAGGTGGCCCCCAGAAAACGCCTGTCCCGCCGATAAAAACCATTTGAAGTATTAGCCACGATTGTTGAAGGCTAATGATCTCAACAGTGACAAATTCAAACGTAAGAGCAAACAACCCACCTGCTATACCAGCAAGGAAACCAGATACGCAGAACGTAAAATGTTTGAGTTTTTTTTGATCATACCCCAAACACTCGGCCCGCTCGGAATTTTGCCCGGCAGCCTCCGCCATTCTTCCCAGAGGACTAGCATTAAACCAGGCTGCCAACCCAATAGCCAAAATGACCCAAGCCCAGACAATAAAAAAGACTTCCGTATCTGCTTGAAAATCAAACCCTGCAAAAGTAGGAAGCGTTGTCCGGTCGATACTCCCACCGTAGAACCGCCCAAATACGGTGGAGGAGGCGATGACAAGTTCCGCCATGGCAAAGCTTAACATAGCAAAAATTAGCCCACCCCGGCGCGTGGTGAAGCTCCCCAAAACAAAAGCACCAACTAGACCCATAAGACCACCAAAGAACGGTATGAGGGGAGCCACTATCCAACTATCACCATTGGAGAAATAATTGATAACATGGACAGCAAAGAAACCGCCAAAACCAAAATAGGCGGCATGTCCCAAAGAAAGAAGGCCAGCCTTACCAAGCAACAAATTATAGGATACCGCCAAAATAACCGCGATCCCCATTTGATTGAGGGTGAGGATTGTTGACATGCTCGTGGTCAAAAGAGGCGCTAAAAGTGGCAGCACCGCCAAGGCCAACATCCCCACAATTGGGAGTTTTCTAAAGGTAGATTTTTGTCTGAAAATCACACGCTATACCATTGTTGTTTTTATTATTTCAAAGATCATACTTCAAACGCAGATAATTGAAATGTTATTTCATTTAGTGATTTAAATTAACGTCTGGTGAAGTGGGGCGCGACAGCAATAAACATCACCTCGCTTTTACGTTGCTGGAATTTTTACAGTATTTTTCAGCTCAAATGCGTACTATTTTTGAATACAAAACCCCCTTAATCTCAGAATATATTGAAATTTAAGGGGGGTTTTGGAATAATGGCGGAGGAAGCAGTCTTCAGCGAACCCGCCTCCCTGATTTCCCTGTTAAACAGAGAAAATACTGGGATATTTGTCAAATACCATGCTGTTATGGGTACATATTGAACCTAGACCCCATGTAAATTTCCGCTTACAGAGCATCTTCCTTAAAATCAGAACAGGGAATTTCAAGCCTGACATCGGAGAAACCTCCTGACTGAACAGGGAAGTTTAGGATTATCCGATTAGGTTCAAATCGGGCGCGCGCAACCAACGAGAACCTATAAAAATATCGGTCAAATTAGTGATGTAAACTGTCATTTACGTCTGCTCTGTGCCCTTAACGTCGAAATGTGCTTGGTGCATCATTGGTGACAAACGATCCTTAGCCGACCTTCACCAACCAATATCTATCAGCATGTATGTTCCCGAAAGCGGACGTTCGCGCAAAACTATCAATTTGATAAATTGATAGGCAGCTAGACGGACAAAATGGCCTATACAATTACCGGCCACCGGCTGAACCGGGCGGAAAGCGGAAGTTATTTCTGAGAAATCTGAAAATCTATTTTCAATGTCCGTTAAGTGTGGCTAAGCGGAAGTGTATCTAGACCACCAAGAACTTCCATTCATGAAGGCAAAGCGGACCACCCAATTAAGCCGTCTCGCAGGTCTGTTGATGACCCAAGGTAGAACAATTCCCCTCCTGCATTGCTGCATCACAGGCGGTTCTTTTCACTGGCGAACGGGCTTAGGCCGAGCCATGTTTGCATATTCTGCGCCAACGTTGAGTTGCCATCCAACGTCAGCTGGTTAATTTTCACCGCTGTTGACACTGTCGAATATCCCATCCAAATTGACGTCATGGTTCGAAGTGAAGTTTGTATATAAAGCTCAACCTCAAACCCTGGATCAATATAACATAAGTCGATAGTGCCTGTCGGCTCGACGATTAGCCACCAGTGTTTCTGGTTGGACGGCAGGTCGGTATAGTGAAATTCAATAACATTGCGTGTTGTCGGCAAAGGTGACGGCTTCAAGCCGCGCCGCATATCCCACATCAACAGTGATGGATCAAGATTTTCCAGCGAAAGATCAGTATCGACCCATCTTTGACCCCAGATTCCAATACTCTCAATGACCGAGTGTAAATCCCGCCCTGCTTCGGTCAAGTGGTATTCATGACTGCTGCGCTCACCGGCAGAGGTAACTTTTTCAACAATGCCAGCGGCTTCAAGATCTTTCAATCGCTGAGATAATAAAGCGGGCGACATCCGCGTCAGCCCGCGCCTCAAATCATTAAATCGCGTTGAGCCGGCGATCAGCTCCCGCAATAGGACTACAGTCCAACGGTTACAGAGTATTTCTGATGCCATGGCGACAGGGCAGAACTGTTTATAACTTGCAGTCAAACTATTCTCCATTCCTAATGGGATTTCTATTAATTATCACGGTAGCAGTAGAACGTCTGAGCCTCAAGGGCGATTCAATTTCTGTACTAGACAGGTAATTGTCCTGGCAATAGTGTTGCCGTTAGCGAAACAAATATAGGAACATTTGAACATGAGTACATCACTTTACGAACGCCTTGGTGGCACCGACGGAATTCAGCGCATCGCCAATGTGCTAGTTGACAATCATGCTGCTAATCCAGTGACAGCGGCACGGTTTGTTGACACCGACCTTGATAAGGCAAAGAAAGGCGCGGCAGAGTTTTTCATCTCAGGAACCGGTGGCCCCAATGTGTATACTGGATTGGATATGGTTGCAGTTCACCGAGGCATGAATATAAGTGAGACGGAATTGGTGGCTGTGTTGAGTGATGCGCTTGATGCGCTGCGTAAAAACAATGTCGGACAACGTGAACAAGAAGAAGTCCTGTTTATCCTGTTTAGCATGAGAGATGATGTCCTAGCGCAATGATAGGACTATATGGAGGAGATGAATGACTTTGGTTAAGCCCGTTGCGGAGACATGAATTTGACATACCCAATTCCCGATAATGAAGTCGAGCGCAATGAGGCTGTTCGAGCGTATAAAATTATGCATTCACGAACAGAAACTGCATTTGATGAAATCGGCCAATTGGCAGCACAAATATGTGAGTGCCCTGTCGCCTATGTTAGTTTTATTGAAGATGACCAATTTTGGTTCAAATCAAAATATGGCTTGCCTGAAGAATTTGAGGGTTGCCCACGTGAGATTGCATTTTGTTCAGTTACGATATGTGGAACCGATATAGTGTTGGTGCCAAATCTGGCAGAAGATGAGTATTTTAAAGACTTTGCTTTTGTTCTCGAACCACCCCATTTTGCTTTTTATTGCGCTATGCCGCTTGTCACACCGGATGGGTTTGCGATCGGAACAATCTGTGTGATGGACATGAAACCCCGTGAATTGAACTTCGAACAACAAGAGTCTCTTCGCCGTTTAGCCCATCAAACGATGGCACAATTGGAATATCGCCGGAGGATAATAGAACTCGATCAGGCGCTGAGTGATCTGGATAACGCTCATTCCTCGCTTGCAAAAGAAAAGGCACGTGCTGACAATTTACTAACGACGATACTGCCTCAATCAATTGCACAGGAATTACTGGATAATGATAAGGTTGCGCCGCGCTTTTTTAACGACGCCACAATTTTATTTGCTGACATTACAGGGTTTACTGTGTTTGCTGAAAAGGTGGAACCAGCCATGCTCATTGGGATGCTTAACTCGTATTTTTCCGAGTTCGATAGCGTGATGGAACAGTTTGGTCTCGAGAAGTTAAAAACCATTGGAGATGCATATATGGCAGTCTCGGGTGTGCCTGTGTTAAATCGCCTACATTGCCAGAATGCCTGCCTTGCTGCTTTAGCGATGCAATTCGTTGCAGACAGGAAAAAAGCCGAAAGGCAGAAACTACGGTTACCTTTTTTTGAATTTCGCATTGGCATCAACAGCGGACCTGTCATTGCCGGCCTTGTCGGTAAAAAACGTTTTATATATGACATCTGGGGAGATGCGGTGAATGTTGCTGCGCGTCTGGAAACCCATAGTGAAGCCGGACGCATAAATGTGTCAGATCGTGTCTATCATCAAATGGCACCTTATTTCGAATTCACAGGGCAAGGTTCAATTAAGGTGAAAAACAAAGCACCGATGAACATGTATTTTCTCGACCGACTCAAAGAAAATTATTCTGAAAACATCAACGGCAGGATTGCCAATAAGAATTTTTTATCATTGAGCAATCCTATGAATGTTCAGTTTGACGAATAAAACACTAGTTCTTGTAATGTCGCTCTATGGCACTATTCAGACCCAATTAGGGTCGTTCAATTTCTTCCGGTTTCGGGCTGTAAGCGGACCTTGTTGTCGAAAAGGGCGGTTCGTGACCCAATCCGGACTCTAATCCTGTCCGGGGAAACGATTTCATCGGATAGGGCTTCCGCATAATTCAGTCGTATCTGTCTCTCGGCGCCATTTTTCCAAGCAATCTCAATTACGCCGAAAACCTGTCCTTTTATTAATTAACAGTTGGGGCTTGAGAATGAAGGCGGAGATTTTGTGGGGTAAGTTGATCAATAGAGCAGCAGCCCATTAATATCATGGCCCGTTCGATTTCTCCACGCATTAGGTCTAATGATCTATCCACTTGATGATCGATACGTTGATAGCAATGGAACCTTCCGCAAAAATATACATTTATCAACACAGCGCTGAGGAGGTCGAGGCCCATAAAGCACGATATAGAGATAGCCCTCCCAAAAGTTCCGGTTACGTCGTTTATGAGGCTTCCGCATGAGAATGTCTTCTACCCAAAAACGCCCGTTTAGCTTCGCAGCAGCAGTAGGGGCCGGGATGACAGCAGTTGCGGCGGAAAAAGGCGGAGCAGAGTTTCTTCTATTGCTGAATGCAGGCCGCCTCAGAATGCGGGGAGCCGCTTCCTTAAGTTGTTACCTGCCACTTGAAGAAGCAAATAGTTGGGTCACTCGAATTGGCAAGACTGAAGTACTCAACAAATGCAAAATTCCAGTGCTCATGGGGTGCAGCGTTGCAAACCCAAATAGTAACCTTAAGCAAATTGTCGATGTTGTCAGCCTAAATGGCTTTGCTGGGGTAACCAATTTCCCGACTGCCGCTTTGATCGACGGTAAAATTCGAGGCGTTCTTGAAAGGCAAGGTATTGGATTTAATCGAGAATGCGCATTGATCAAAGAAGCATCTGATCGAGGCTTTAAAACGCTTGCCTATGTCACGAACAACGAAGAAGCGATGAAGATGGTGGATGCAGGGGCCGGTATGCTGTGCGTCAATATCGGGTTCACCCATAGTGCCACGAGCGAGCCAAGTGATATTACAATTGATAATACGGCAAAGATTATTGATCGTGCTTTGAGGAACGTACCTGAAGAAATCCCGACATATGTGGAAGGCGGCCCAATTGTCACGCCGGAATCTGCCTTGGCAATATGTAATAAAAGCCGGGTTCAAGGTTATATTGCCGGATCCACAATTGATCGTTTTCCTTTGGAAGATGCGATTGTTAATGTGGCAAAATCTTATCGTATCATCAGCCAGATTGAATCAGAAAGCGTGTCCAGTAATAGCTCTGTCACAGACTATATATACGGCCCATCTGCCAAAATGCGAGAAATACAAAAACTCGTTGAACATTACGCAGCAAGAGAAATGCCGATCCTGATAACAGGATCCAGCGGTTCCAGGAAAACTGCATTGGCGGAAGAAATTCATCGAAAATCGGAAAATGTCCGATCTAAAATGATCCGCGTAGATTGCCTTGGCCTTAGCCAATCTAGCGGCGCAGAAGAACTCTTCGGCAGTGAATTGGGCCATCAGGGACGCGGTTCTCCAAGTCATGCGGGTATTTTGGAAGACGCAGACAATGCTACAGTTTTATTTGATGAAATTGCCGCCTTGGATAACGATTTACAAACCAGACTGCTGAGCTTCATAGATACGGGGATAGTTCGAAGAATGGGCGGAAATCGGCATCGAAAAGTCAATTGCCGTGTTATTGCCACCACTAAAGAACCAATAGCAGATTTATTGAATTCGGGGAAATTACGTGATGATTTATACTATCGATTAAACGCCCTGGAGATAACAATCCCCTCACTTGCAGACAGGAGCGCTGACATACCGGCTTTGACCAAAGCTATGCTTACAAAGAACGGCGAGAAAAAGCAAAAAAGTATCTCCAACTCTGGCTTCAACGCATTGATGGAATATAGTTGGCCTGGAAATATCCGAGAGCTGAAAAACGCGCTAACCAGAGCAGCGCTGGTAAGTGATTCTAACACTCTTAAATCTTCAATTTTTTCTTTCTTGCCTCAGATAGCTCACAAAAAACCTGAAATTATTCCGCTTCAGGAAGTTGGCCAAGATCCCCAGCCTCAATATTCCAAGCCAGCAATCACCGAGAAAGAATGGATCGCTGAAGCCTTGCAAAGAAATAGATTTAGACGCGGTGAAACAGCAGACGAACTCGGAATAACGACACGGACCCTCTACAGTAAAATCAAAAAATACGGAATTTATTCCCCCTAGATGACCACTAATTTTCATCCGCGAAAGAAAATTCTACGCATCATCAGTGCCTCTCCCTTTGGAAGAATACTATCTGATTAGTTATGAAGTACTGCCGTACATGATGTCGCCTTTTGGTACAAAACCGGCTACATCGGAGCAGTGAAAATAGGTCCGCAACTGTGCAGTAAGCGGAAGTTATTTCAAAGAACCCTGAAAATTCCAAACCGATGTCCGTTATTGATAGATAAAGTGGACTCCGTTTTCAGAGCCGGAAAGGGACGGCTCATGACCCACAGCCGACATCAATTTGGCTGGTTTAATGTTTTCTTCAGGGCATATGCCAGTTCGGTCTGGTTATAGGGTTTTTTCAATATCCGCTCGTTCCGGCAGAACAGGAGTTTGTCCCCGGCGGCACGAAGTGTGGACTGCTTCTTGGTGAAACCGCTGGTTAGTAGGATCTTGAGTTCGGGATCTCGCTCATGGGCTGACATAGCCAGTTGATAGCCATCTATGGGCCCTGGCATAACAACATCACTGAACAAAAGGGCTATGTCGTGGCCATTGCCTAGAATCTCGAGGGCTTGGTGTCCGTTTTCTGCTGTCAGTGTTTCATAGCCAAGCCCTTCTATGTAAATTACAGCGATCTCTCGTAGATCTTCTTCGTCATCGACAACCAAAACAATACCTGTTCCTGTTGGTAAAACGTTAGTGACCACCATTTTGGTCTCCACATCGGTGGTCTGTTTTTGCTTTGCTCGTGGCAGAAAAAGGTTAATTTCTGTGCCTTTTCCGGGTTCTGAATTGATCTCGAGATGTCCATTGGATCGCTGAATAAAACCGTAGGCCATGGCAAGGCCAAGGCCGGTTCCTTTACCTTGCTCCTTCGTAGTGAAGAAGGGTTCCAGCACACGCTCCCGGACCTCTGCAGTCATGCCATGACCAGTATCGATCACTGATAGCATGACGTAGTCGCCGGCTTTGGCTTCCGAAAAACGCTGGACATAATTTTCATCAAGCGTCTTGTTGCAGGATTTAATACCCAGATTGCCACCATCGGGCATGGCGTCTCGGGCATTCAAAGCGAGATTTAGCACGACATCCTGGAGATCTCCAGGATCAATGTCGACCTGCCAAGTTTCTGTTTCTAGATGTAAGTTCACATCGATCGACACTGTCAGAGATTTTATGATCAGGTCTTCCATGTCGCGGATAAAGTCGTTGATCGACACGCGCTTGATACTGCCGGTTTCCCGGCGCGAAAAATCGAGAAGCTTGCGAGTCAGGCTAGCCCCACGCGCGGTCCCTTTAAGTCCCGCTGCAATTCGTGTTGCGGCTTTTTCATCGTTTTTCACCAGTTGTTGGAGAATTTCAAAATTGCCCTGAACGATGCCGAGAATATTATTGAAATCGTGGGCAATACCACCGGTTAACTGACCGACAGCTTCCATTTTTTGCGAATGCCGGATCTGTTTTTCCAGACGTTTTTGCTCTTCGAACATATTGGCATTTTGCAGAGAAATTGCTGCTTGACCCAAGAGGATATTGAGGACTGACACCCGTTCGACCGAAAAAGCACCGGTGGTAAGATTGTTCTCCAGATAAAGTAGATTATCGGTTTCCTGTTCATGATGGCGAAAGGGCAAGCAGAGCAGCGATCGAACACCTTTCTGCAGGATATATGGATCTCTCGCAAAACGATCATCTGCTGCAGTATCGTGAACAATGAGCGGCTCATTCGTTCTAGATACGTAACGCAGTGATGCTTGGCACAGTCGATTCTCATCACCCGAAATTGCCATATTTGCATCGGGGATGTCGACGCCGTTCTTGTCCACCAGTGCCTCTAGCCAGAAGCCGTCATTTCTGGCAGACACCAGGGCGCCGTATTCGGCTCCGGCATTCTCGATGATAATTTCCAAAAGTCGACTTAACAGTTTGGTTCTGTCCAGTTCGCTGGAAATCGCCTGTGTTGCTCCCAGAACCGCCGCCAAATCCAGGTTGTCAGTTGGGGCCTCTTCCGATGATACGGTCGCAGGATGAAATTGAACCAGCAAATCCTCATAGCTGAGCCGCAGCAATCTGACCTTTTCTTCAGCGCCCCATAAGCCGTAAAAATAAACCGCTTCATACATATAGACGCCGGCAATTTTGAGTCTGTTTCGCATCATGTAGTATTTGGCTGCAAGTTCGTTAGCCATCGCCCTGAAGAACGGATATCCATTTTTTTCGGCTTCCTGAACAGCTCGGTCATAAAGATTGCCAATATTTTTTTTGCCTGAAACGCGGGCTTCTTCTGCGTGAATTATCATATCTAACGCTAAATATTCTGCAGGGTTTATTTGGGCAAATCTTCGCAGCAATAGGCGGTTTTTTTGATATGTCGGCTGCGCTCGTGTCACCGCAGCCGAAAGGCGCCCTGAACAAGTGTTTAATTTACAGAGCAAAAACAAGAACCTTATCGGAACTTCAGCCAGATTACCCAGAATATTTGGTATTGTCAAAAGACCCTGACGAGCATGCTCTAACGCGGGCTCAAAATCTTCCATGAGACAGGTCTGAGCGGCATTCACCATGTGATAATAAGCCCGGACTTGCATATTTCCTGGCTCCAACATCTCACGGTCATAATCTTCCCGATTAAAGTCTGTTTCATTCGTCAGAAAGGGACTATCGTCGCCTCTTAACCATAGGCAATAATTCAGGATATGATTTTGTTGTAAGTAGACTTCTCTGTCATTGTTCTTGCGAAACAGATTATAGGCTAGGATATTATCTTCAATAATGTCATCCAACGAGGCGTTGTTGAAAAACAGGCTCTGAACGCGGCAGAAGAAGATGGAATAATTTGCCCAATGCAAGCTGCCAGTATCCTGGTTACAATGCAGCGCGGTCTTGACCATATCACGGTGATCCTCAATCCGGTTCATCCAGTGATGCACAAAATTTCCCGCAAGGAAGTAGGTGCGGCCTTTGACCCCCCGATCTGGATATATTGTGTTAAGATCAATGGTCATTTTTGAAAATATATCAGCCAGTGCATATTCTCTAGTGACACCAGCCATGACCATCGTCAGCATGCCATAGGCGAAGGGGGCGTATATTGAGTTACCATGTTTGAGGCAAATATTGGCAATTTTCAAACTGAAATAGGCCATGGCATTGGCATCAACCATATAACTTGATTCCACCGAGTCATAGAGGATACGGCAAACATTCAGCTTGTGTTCATCAGTGAGCGTTTGAAGCTCTAGTAAGTCCTTTGGCTTTCGTCGACCAAGACGCAGTCGAAAAAGTGCATATTGAGTGAAAACATGGTGTTTTCCAATTTTTTTGGGAACGGCTTCACCTAGTTCAGCCAGGGCACGCCGTGTATTCTCGATCCCTTTGTGATGTAGGTTCATTTGAAACAAAAGCCGTGAAATCAGTGTGGATACAGTGACTTTATGATCTTCCGTTCGGGATCGCTGCTGACAGATTTCAAGTGTTGTCTCGCTGTCAGTAAACCGTACAGTTGTATATTCGCAGTAAGCTTTGTAATAATGTAATTCCCAGCACAGGTCATATTCAGCGGACCAGCTTTCCTCATTCAGTAATTGGGCTGTTGCAAAGCCGGCATAGGATAAAGCGGCTTCAAAGGCGGATGTTCGAACAGCTTTTTTTGCCGCCATTAGGCACAGTCTTGCAACGGCGACCTTATCGGCATACTTTGACAGCAAGCTGTGGGACTTTTCAAAATGTCCGACGATGTCAAAAGCCCGATCCTCCAGAGAACCCGAATCCTCGTCTTGTAGTAGGTGCCAGGCTATCTGGGCGTGGGATTTAATCCTCTCCATTTCCGGTATGGATGCATAAGCTCCCTCCTGAATTCGATCGTGGGCGAATTTGAAAACTGCCCTGGATGCCTGCTGATCATTTTTGCCGGGCATTTCCCAAATTAAATCCGCTTTCGGCGCCACATTAGCCTCTGGACTAGATGGCAAATCATGAATTTTATAGCCAAGGTTCAACGGAATAATAAGTCCTTCATTGATGCTAGTCCGAAGATCCGAAAAAATGGCCCGTTCCTCTGTTTTAAGGATCTGGGCAATTGTTCGTAGATCAAATCTGGCGCCGAGACAGGCGGCAAACTGCAAGACTGTTTTCCGCCTGACCTCCAGCGACTGAAATCGTTGGGTCATCAAATCAACTACATTACTGCTTACGTTACGCCGACTGATCTCTTCAAATGACCATGTCCATTGATTTTGCTCATGATCAAAAGTAAGTAATTGATTGTTGGCGAGCGCTTTAATGAACTGGCCGACGAAAAATGCGTTGCCCGCTGTTTTCTGTTCAACCAGAAGTCCTAGTTTGACCGTCTCGGGATCAATTCGTTGAACCATTTCTTCAACATATTTCTGGACATCCTTTGGCTGAAGGGAGGTGATGGGCAATGTCAGGATTGAGGCGCCACGTGTCCGACAATCCTCCACCATCATTGAGAAAGGGTGAAGCGGGTCAACCTCATTGTCGCGATAGGCAAGCACCATCAGGAGAAACCCGGCTCTCTTATCAGAGATGATCTCTTCGAGTAGGTATAATGAGCCAGGGTCAGCCCATTGCATGTCATCAATAAACAAGACCAAGGGATGATCAACAGTGCTGAGCAAATTGACAAATTTTTGAAATAATTCCCGTAATCGCTCCTGAGCTTTTTGCGGCTGAAGTTCCTCAACGGCCGGCTGCGGTCCCAAAATTCGTTCCAGGCCGGGAGTAATATCAATTAATCTCTGGGCTTCATCGCCAGTGACGTTGAGGATTTTTCGGCGCCATTCGACAAGGATGGTGTCATCTTCACACAATAAATAATCACACAGAATGTCAAAAGCTTGTCCAAATGCAGAATAAGGCGTATCACGCTGATATTGATCAAATTTTCCCGAAACAAAGAATCCGTTTTGTTGCAATATCGGTTTTTGGATTTCATTGACAAGTGCCGTTTTGCCAATCCCCGAAGGTCCGCTGATCAGGACCATTTTGGCGGCACCGCTAACAACGGTTTCGAATTCGGAATTGAGAAGATCAAGCTCTGTCCCGCGGCCAATTAATTTGCTTGGTAATGCAAGCCGATCGCGTGAAAGAATATTCGGCCTAGTCATTTCCGACAGCTCTGGGTTGATAACTGCTTGCTCAATATGTTCAAGGTCAGCGAGCAGGCGACTGGCACTTTGATATCGTTCATTTTCGTCTTTTGCCATGGCGTTTAAAATGACACGAGATAATTGCGCTGGGAGGTCAGGAACGAGAGTGTCAGGGACGTCTGGTTCGCGTGCCAGATGGGCGTAAACCAGTTCGCTGGGACTTGTCATGACAAATGGCAGACGTCCGGTAAATAATTCAAATAGAATAACACCCAGTGAATAAAGGTCGCTTCGGCGGTCTACTGGTCGGTTGACCCGCCCGGTTTGCTCAGGGGAGATATAACCCAGATTCCCTTCAATTGCATTGGGGTTTGCAAATGGTTGCTGTTCACTATTTAGGTAAGTCGAGAGACGAAAGTCGATCAGCGTTGCTTGCTTGGTTTTTTCGTTCCAGATGATATTCTGCGGGATAAAATTCTTATGGATAACTTCGGCAGAATGAAGATTGCGGAGCAATTCAGTTATTGCACGGGCAACTGCCAGCTTGTCAGTAAGAGACCATGTTGCCTCTATTAACATTTGTGCAAGGTTTTTCCCTTCCACATAAGCCCTGACAATGATCAAGCGGTTGCCTTGGGAAAACAAGTCCAGATAGGAAACGCAGAGCGGTAAGTTGAGGGCCTGTCCGAATTCGTATTCCCGCCTAAAGCCGATAACTTCATCACGGGTTGGGTGATCAAGATTGAGCAGCTTCAGGACAACCGACAAACCGTCTTTTTCCCGAACAGCGCGAAAAAACAAGCAGGAGCCATTGGCGTGAATTTGGTTAATATTTGTATAACCAGGAACAGATACATCAAGGTTCAACGGCAAAGTCCCTTATTCGATTAATCCACTATATTTGAAAATTCCCAATATTTCTATTTGCCAATATATATTTTTCCATAGTTTTTATAAAGCTTTGAAATTACGTGGAAAGGGTATGGTTGAAAAATCGAGATGGGTATTTGGGGATGTAACCTCTCCGATATTTAATTTAAGCCCAGCGCGTAAAAATATTACCGCTGATAACTTGCATTAAAGAAATTTTACGGAATTGATTTAGATCTTGCTCGAAATGCGAAGATTAGACGGAACTATGTAATGTCAGTATATGGCACAAAGGAGACTATATCAGAGCGGTGAAAATAAGTCCGCACTTGCCCCACAGCGAACAAATCATATCTATAATTGGCACAATCAATATACCCTATCCAATTCATTGAAGCGGTTTGATCATCACCAATGTCTCTGGTTGGAAACCCAGGTTTTGATAAAATGCTTGAGCCTTGTCGTTATTTGCAAACACCTCCAAATGCAGCAGACGATGACCTTG
>CAJXWA010000033.1 GCA_913062525.1 uncultured Alphaproteobacteria bacterium
CATTTTGTCGCCGCCAACACGGACACTTTTCGAATAGACAATTCCACCAAGAGACAGAACCGCCACTTCAGTTGTTCCGCCGCCAATGTCCACGACCATGGAGCCAGTAGGCTCTGTCACGGGAAGACCGGCGCCGATTGCGGCTGCCATGGGCTCTTCGATCAAGTAAACGGCGCGGGCGCCTGCGGCACCGGCCGCTTCTCTAATAGCTTTACGCTCAACCGCTGTGGAGCCGGACGGCACACAAATGATAACCTGTGGGCGGACAAAGCTGCGGCGATTGTGCACTTTATGGATGAAATGTTTGATCATTTCTTCGGCGATTTCAAAATCGGCAATCACACCATCCCGAAGAGGGCGAATGGCTTCAATATTTCCCGGTGTCCTGCCCAACATCATTTTAGCTTCATCACCGACGGCTAAAACCTGCTTGTTACCCTGTCTGTGAATAATAGCCACAACCGAAGGCTCGTTCAAAACAATGCCGCGTCCCTTGACATAAACAAGGGTGTTAGCTGTTCCAAGGTCGATAGCCATATCGGCAGATAGCATGCCGAGCAATTTGGAAAACATTAAATAGCCTCACTCACATTAGAAAAGGCAAGTCCCCCCGCCCTTCAATCTTATTCCCAACAGGCTCCAACGGAACCAAACGATAAAAACAGTCAACAATATCTGGCATTTACAGCCATTCACACTACCACTGAATCATAAAACACATAAAAACACCAGCATTTACCTACGCGTTAACAGATATGGCAGAAGATGGTTAATATTTTCCAAGCGTTATGAACCACTTTTACGCCCATTCCAGCCCTTCCCGCAACCGATTTATCAAACAAATCCGCCTAAAACCGGAATTAGCGCCGGAACCAATTCAATGAGGCACCAGGCGATGTAATTTCAATAGAAATATTCTGACCCAAAAGAAAAGCCGGTGCATTTCTGCACCGGCTTTTCAGCATTCCAATTGGTAAGCGCTAAGCGCTTAGTTTTTGGATTTGTCTACCATGGCGTTTTCGCCGATCCATGACATCATGCCACGGAGCTTGGCGCCAACTTCTTCGATTTGATGCGCATCGTTCAGGGAACGAGTTGCTTTCAAAAATGGCTGGCGAACTTTGTTTTCCAGCATGAAGTCGCGTGTAAATTTACCGGTTTGGATGTCGTCCAGAATACGCTTCATTTCTGCTTTGGTCTCAGATGTGATGATGCGTGGGCCAGATACATACTCGCCGTACTCCGCAGTATTGGAGATGGAGTAGTTCATGTTGGCGATACCGCCTTCATACATCAGGTCAACGATGAGTTTCACTTCATGCAGGCATTCGAAATAGGCCATTTCAGGGGCATAGCCGCCTTCAACCAAAGTTTCGAAACCAGCGCGAATAAGTTCAACCAAACCACCACAAAGAACAGCTTGCTCACCGAACAGGTCAGTTTCGCATTCTTCTTTGAAAGACGTCTCGATGATACCGGCACGGCCGCCACCAATTGCTGACGCGTATGACAGCGCAATATCAAGTGCGTTACCAGATGCGTCTTGATGAACAGCTACGAGACATGGAACCCCGCCGCCTTTTTGGTATTCAGAGCGAACAGTGTGACCTGGGCCCTTAGGTGCGATCATGAATACATCCATGTCAGCACGTGGCGCGATCAGGTTGAAGTGAACGTTCAAGCCATGAGCGAAGACAAGGGCAGCGCCTTGTTTCATGTTAGGTGCCAAATCTTCTTCGTAAATGTCAGCTTGAAGCTCATCAGGTGTGAGCATCATAATAACATCGCCCCATGCAGCAGCTGCAGCAGGTGTCATAACCTTAATACCAGCGCCTTCGGCTTTTTTAACAGACGAGCTGTCAGCACGAAGAGCAACCGCAATGTTTGCAGCGCCAGAGTCTTTTAGGTTATTGGCGTGTGCGTGCCCTTGGCTACCGTAACCAACGATGACAACATTCTTGCCTTTGATCAGGTTAACATCGGCATCGCTGTCGTAATAAACGCGCATCTCACTATTTCCTTCTAGATATAAATTTCTTCAATTATGTATAGGCAAGCACCGGTTAAATGGTGTCACTGCCACGTTTAACAGCCACAATACCAGTGCGGCAAACTTCAATTCTTCCAAGAGGCTCCATGAGATTGACAAAGGCTTTCACCTTGTCACGAACACCTGTTACCTCGAAAACAAACGATGTTTCGGTTGTATCAATGGCGCGGGCGCGGAAAATATCCGCCATGCGCAACGCTTCAACCCGTTTCTCGCCCTTGCACTCAACTTTCACCAAGGCCATTTCCCGCTCAACGCTGGGGCCTTCAACAGTTAAATCTGCAATCTTATGGACAGGAACAAGCCGTTCAAGTTGTGCCTTGATCTGCGGGATCACCATGTCATTTCCGGTGGTTACAATTGTAATCCGTGACCAGTTTTCAGCATCATCGACTTTTGCAACTGTTAGGCTTTCAATATTATAGCCACGACCAGAGAACAAGCCGACAACGCGCGCCAAAACACCAAATTCGTTGTCAACCAGTACAGCAATTGTATGCCGGTGAATTTCGTTATCGTCCATCTTTGTCCAAGTATTTCCAAGGGCCTTATTTCATACCCAATTTATTATACCAAATCCGAGAGGTTGTCCTCTTTAATAACAGAGTTAAACCAGCGCACGCCCTTTGGAGGAAACTTCAGGTCCCTCGCCTTCTTTATCATCAGCCAGCAGCATTTGGTTATGTGCGGCCCCTGATGGCACCATAGGAAAGACATTTTCCGTCTGATCCACCAGCATATCAACAAGTACAGCGCCCGGCGTCTCAATCATTTCTTTAATGCAGTCATCCACATTATCCACATGGTCGCAGCGCAGGCCTTTTGCACCGAACGCTTCTGCCAATTTCACAAAATCAGGCAGGCTTTCCATATAACTTTCTGAATAACGGCTGCCGTGCATCAGTTCCTGCCACTGACGCACCATCCCCATATACTGGTTGTTCAGGATGAAAATTTTCACGGGCAAGCGATATTGCAAAATCGTAGACATCTCTTGAATGTTCATCATGATGGAGGCTTCACCGGCCACATCAATAACCAACGCATCTGGATGTGCGATTTGAGCACCTACAGCAGCTGGCAAACCGTAGCCCATTGTTCCAAGGCCGCCCGATGTCATCCACCGATTAGGCTCATCAAACGTTAGGTACTGAGCCGCCCACATCTGATGCTGGCCAACTTCCGTTGTGATATAGCGGTCATGATCTTTTGTCAGTTCTTGAAGGCGTGACAGCGCATATTGCGGCTTGATCACTGAGCCTTCTTGTTTGAATTTCAAGCAATCGCGAGAGCGCCATGCTGCAATTTCCGACCACCAGCTTTCAAGAGCTGCTGCATCGGGCACGCAAACTTCTGATTTCCAAACCTTGACCATATCTTCAAGCACATGAGCAACATCACCAACAATAGGCAGGTCTACGCGGATGTTTTTATTGATAGACGACGGATCAATATCAATATGGATTTTCTTAGAATTTGGTGAAAACGCATCGAGGCGACCTGTGATGCGGTCATCAAAACGCGCACCAACACAAATCATGACATCGCAGTCATGCATGGCATTGTTGGCCTCATACGTTCCGTGCATTCCCAGCATGCCCAGAGATTGCTTATCAGACGCAGGAAAGGCGCCAAGTCCCATGAGCGTGCTGGTGATCGGATAGCCTGTCATTCGAACAAGCTGCGTTAATATTTTCGCAGCTTTCGGGCCTGAATTGATAACGCCGCCGCCACTGTAAAAAATGGGTTTTTTCGCGCCAGCTATTAGTTTAACCGCTTCCTTGATTGCCTTCAAATTGCCTTTGATTTGAGGCTTGTAGCTTTTATGCTGCACAAGTGATGGCGGTATATAAGTTCCAGCTTCGAACTGCACATCTTTTGGTAAATCAATAACAACAGGGCCCGGACGGCCTGTTGTTGCCACATAAAATGCTTCGTGCATGGTTCTTGCCAAATCATTTGCAGATTTCACAAGATAGTTATGCTTGGTCACCGGACGCGTAATACCGACGGTATCAGCTTCTTGAAAGGCATCATTACCGATGAGATGGGTTGCCACCTGTCCTGTTAGGCAAATGATGGGAATACTGTCGAGCAAAGCATCGGCAAGACCGGTTACAGCGTTTGTTGCACCGGGACCTGATGTTACAAGAACAACACCGGGTTTTCCGGTGGAACGGGCATAACCTTCTGCCGCGTGAACCGCACCGCCTTCTTGACGGACCAATATATGACGAATGCTATTTTGCTTAAACAACTCGTCATAGAGAGGAAGGACAGCGCCGCCGGGGTACCCGAAAATCACTTCGACGCCTTGGTCGATGAGTGATTTGATTACGATCTCTGCGCCAGTCATTTCCTGGTTTGCCATTGGAAGCCTCTAATCTCTAAAAATAAGGTAACCGCTAAAAAAATATATAAACGAAAAAAGCGCCCGAACTTACATCCGAGCGAAACTTCGGTTGATCCATGAAAAACAGGAAGGGTTTCCCTTCGTCAACAAAACGGAAACTAGACTTTCATTCTTCAAGGGTCAATAGAAAATGACGAATAAATGGAAAGAAATTTACCTTTAAACTTTCCAAATCTTGCGCGGATGACTTTTCAGCAGTCGCCATTTTATTGCGGACCCATGTGGTTTGGCGCTTGGCATAGCGCCTAGTCAACATTTTGATACGCGCCAATGCCTCAGCCTTTGTCTGGGTTTTCCTCAGCATTTCAATGATTTCAGGCACACCCAACGCCTTCATCACGGGAAGCGCGGGGTCTAAATCTTGCTCAAGCAACAATCGAACTTCTTCAATTGCACCGCCCTCCTCAATCATCCAATCCAACCGTCGATCACATCTGTCGTAGAGCCATTGACGTTCAGGTGTCAGTGCTAGCCAAAGCCGTGGGCATTCCAGTATGGGGCCTTCCGGGCTTTTCTGGTGCCATTCCGTCATGGGAATCCCCGTTTCTTCCGCGATTTCCAAAGCACGAAGTAATCGCTGCGTATCTCCCAAATTGAGTTTAGCTGCCATCTGCGGATCTTTTTCCAAAAGACGATCATAGATAACTTGATTACCCTGTTCTTTCTGGAGCAAACGCAAACCGTCCCGCACTTTATCACTGATAGCTGGTATGTGAGCGATTCCCTTGGTCAGGATTTCGAAATACAGTCCCGTCCCCCCAACAATAATCGGAAGCTTGCCCTTTGCATGGCATTTTGCAATTTCGGCAAGCACCATATCCCGCCAACGGGCCGCCGAACAAAAATCATCAGGCGCTAACACGCCATAAAGCTCATGAGGGGCAGATGCCTCCTCTGTCTCGTCAGGGCGCGCGGTGATCACTCTCAATCCGTTATATACCTGCATGGAATCTGCATTAATGACCACGCCATCAAACTCATTCGCAATAGAAATCGCCAAAGCGGATTTGCCGCTGGCTGTTGGGCCTGCTAAAAGAAGGCAGCCTTGCTGATTTGAGGCATTGATAACTGTTTTGACCATAAATGGATTACCGGTAAAAAATCATGATGACTGTATTGACGCTCGTTGCAGATCCGTCCGATCTCAACTCTTTTTCTAGCATAGTCACTGCGGCCCGCGCTAGGCTTACGGCGCTAGGCGCTAGGGATTTAGATTTAAAATGGCTCAAACGGGATTTTGCAGTCGATATTGAATTTGCCGGCACTGTCTCAAAAGGAGACCTCAGCGCAACGGTTGAGGCTGTGGATTATTGCTTACAGCCCTCCGAAGACCGCCGCAAAAAATTATTGCTCGCTGATATGGACAGTACAATTATCACAGTCGAATGTATTGACGAACTTGCCGATTTTGCCGGCATCAAAGACGCGGTTTCAGCAATAACCGAACGCGCCATGCGCGGAGAGCTTGATTTTGACGAAGCCTTCCGGTCACGCGTTGCAATGCTAAAGGGCTTAAAAGAAAGCACGTTGGAAGAAACCTTTGATCAAAGGGTCGTTCCAACAAGTGGCGCGCGGACCCTTATTCAAACCATGAAAGCAAACGGAGCCTATAGCGCGCTTGTCTCAGGCGGCTTTACGTATTTCACCCGCCGCATACGGGATATAGTTGGTTTTGACATGCAAGAAGCTAACGAACTTCTGTTTGAAAACGGGGAACTGACGGGTTTGGCGGCAGAGCCCATATTAAATTCGCAGGCTAAACTGAAAAATCTGAACCGTTTATTGGTAGAAAAAGGAATTACGCGATCGCAAAGTGCTGCCATTGGTGACGGTGCCAACGACATTCCAATGATTGATGCGGCTGGATTGGGAGTTTCCTTTCACGCGAAACCAGCAGCAGAGGCCGCAGCTGATGCCTCTATCCGTTACGGCGATTTAACGACCCTACTGTACTTTCAAGGCTACCGCGAAGATGAGTTTGTGATTGATTAGCTCCCAAAACGAACAAACCCCACCGAAGCGGGGTTTGTTTTTGGCTGATCAAGCGATCCCCTTTTTATTTTTCCATACTTAGTGCTACGAAACGAGAGCCCAACCCTCTACGGGTTAGCATCAGGATTGATTTTCGATCTGATGCCATGATTTCCTTAACGCTGGCTTTCACGTCAGCAACGGATGCCACAGGCTTCAGCTGTACTTCCAGGATTTGATCTCCCGGACGGATATCTTTTTCCGCGGCTTCACTTCCTTCGGCAACATCGATAACAATAACGCCTTCAACATCATCGCTGAGTTTGAACTGGTCTCTCAATTTAGCAGAAACAGCAGCAAGTTTCATTCCCAAAACGGAAGTCGTTACTGCTTTGGAGCTGCTTTTACCATTTTGTTCTGCAAACTTAGTTTCTGCTTTTTCCAGCTCACCAAGACGAACCGTTTTCGTGATTTTCTTTCCGTTCCGCCATAGTTGAACTTTAACTTTTGATCCAACATCAGTTTCCGCAACGGCCCGAGAAAGCTCACGGGTTTCACGAACACGCTTTTTGTCGAACTTCAAAATAACATCACCAGCCTTGATACCGGCCTTAAACGCGGGCCCATCTTCTGGAACGCCGGCGACCAATACGCCGTCAGTGTTTCCAAGCCCTAAGCCTTCGGCGAGCTCATCCGTTACGTTTTGAATGACAACACCGAGCCAGCCGCGACGGGTTTGGCCAAATTCGATCAACTGCGTAACAACCTTTTTTGCAAGCTGCGAGGGAATGGCAAAGCCAATACCGATACTGCCGCCAGATTGCGAAAAGATCGCTGTGTTAATCCCGATGATATCACCTTTCATATTGAAAAGCGGGCCACCCGAGTTGCCTTTATTAATTGAGGCATCTGTTTGAATGTAGTCATCATATGGGCCCGAACGAATGTCGCGGCCACGAGCAGAAATAATGCCGGCAGTCACTGTTCCGCCAAGACCAAAAGGATTACCGATTGCCATCACCCAATCGCCAACACGTGACTTGTCACTATTGCCCCAAGAAGCTGCAACCAGCTTTTTATCGCCCGGTTCGATCCGCAAAACCGCGACATCCGTTTTTGGATCACGGCCAACTAACTCAGCAGGGACTTTTTCGCCATCTTGAAAAATGACATAAATTTCATCTGCGCCATCAATAACGTGATTATTGGTAATAACCAAGCCATCTGTATCGATTACGAACCCGGAACCCAATGACGTCGCTTTGCGTTCACGTTCACCTTTTTTGCCTTTGCCGCCAAAGTCCTTAAAGAAATCCTCGAATGGGTGCCCCGGAGGGAACTGAGGAAGCACACTGCCTTGTTCACTTTTGACAGTTTGAGTTGTCGAGATATTGACAACTGCCGGCGACAGTTTTTCAGCAAGGTCTGCAAAACTTTCAGGAGCTGCCTTGGCAAATGCACTAAACGCAAATAAAGAGACAACAACGAACGCGGTCACAGCCATACTAAGCTGATAACCGGAGTAACGTTCGGCTTTCACTTTAGCATGCTCATACCGTATGCCGGCTGATTTTTGATTTTCTGAGGTGTGATAGGGTGTGTACAACGTGGCGGTCCTTCTATCTATTCCTTACACGGCGCTAGCTGCACGATTAATATTTTCGCCTCGCTAACATATATCCGTTCTTTAATACCAATTAGGCTATTTAGCCGACATTCATCGACAAGCGTCTATCTTTAACTGGAAGTTAATTATGGCATAATTGTGTATTCAGACATTTTTGCTGAAATTCTTTTAAAAATTGATTTATTTCTGCCAAATAAATTTAATTACTTTTTAAAAACCAAACGCATACAACACCTAAAATTGCCGAAACCACGCCAAAGACACGAAGATTAAGACTAGGTGTTTGCAAAACCGACATCATCATACGTTTCATGCCATCGGGAAACAGCGCATAAAGCGCTCCTTCAAAAAACAAAACCAGCGCACCCGCTAGCAGTATATTCTCTAACAACTGTACCTCCATTAAAAAAGCCTGCAGAGTTACCCCTGCAGGCTTATCTTTAAACTCCGCTCAATTAGTTAGCGGTGCGTCTTGACTGCGAGCCAAAATACTTGAAGAAGTCAGAATTTGGCGACAGAACCATTGTTGTGTCGTCATCTGACATTGCTTCACGGTAAGCTTGCATTGACCGGTAGAACGCAAAGAAATCAGCGTCACGACCAAAGGCTTCCGCAAAGATACGGTTCTTCTCACCATCGCCGTTACCGCGTAAGATTTCAGAATCTTTCTTGGCATTGGCAACGATGACAGTTTTATCACGATCGGATTTCGCCCGAATGCGTTGGGCAATTTCGGCGCCTTCGGCACGAATTTCACGTGCTTCCTGCTCCCGCTGTGTCCGCATCCGTTCGAAAACTTTTTCGCTGTTGGCTTGTGGCAAGTCAGCTCGAACAATCCGAACATCAACCACTTGAATACCGCCACCTTCTGTTTCAGCATTCACTTGGTTTTTGATCGTGTCCATAAGCTGAGACCGTTCGCCAGATACGATATTCGTTAGAATTTCACGACCCAAAATTTGCTTAACTTGCGAACTGAGAAGTGTTTCCATACGAACAAGCGCCACGTTCAAATTACCAAATGATTGATAATAGAGAAGTGGGTCGATAATTTTGAAACGAGCAAAACTATCTACCATCAAACGTTTTTGATCTTGCGTCACAACTTCACTACGGCGCGTATTGACGGCCATAATACGTTTTTCAACAAAAATAACGTCTTGCACAAACGGTAATTTAACTTGCAAGCCCGGCTTAGTGATCACATCGCTCACTTTACCAAACTGCATGACCATTGCTTGCTGGGTTTCATTAACTGTGAACAGCGTGCTCGAAGTAATGATACCGCCAACAACAACGATAATGGCGAGAACAATAGAAAATGTTTTACCCATTATTTTGCTCCCTTATTATTTAGTTGATTAAGGGGCAGATACGGAACCACACCTTGACCGGCGCCGTCGCTATCAATGATCACTTTATTCTTACCTGTCAGAACCTCTTGCATGGTCTCCAAGTAGATGCGTTGACGTGTCACATCTGGCGCCTTTTTATATTCATCATAAATGGATATAAAACGAGCCGCTTCACCTTCAGCTTCAGCAATAACACGTTGCTTATAACCTTCAGCTTCTTGACGCATCATTTCAGCCTGACCACGGGCCCGCGGAACAATATCATTGGCATAGGCCAACGCTTCGTTTTGCGCGCGTTCTTTGTCGGCCACAGCTGCCTGAACGTCCCGGAAAGCATCAATTACCTGAGCTGGGGGTTCAGAATCTTGCAATTTAACTTCAGCAATTTCAACGCCCAAACCATAGACATCCACAACTGACTGCAATTTCTCCTGCACATCACTTTCAATTTTCAACCGGCCTTCAGTAATGGCGGCTGTTAATTGTGTACGTCCAACAATTTCCCGCATGGCACTTTCCGCCGCTGCCCGAATTGTCAGTTCTTGTTCAGTTACATTAAACAGAAACTCGCTCGCATCTTTGATACGCCACAAGACAGTGAAGCCAATATTGATGATGTTTTCATCACCAGTCAGCATCAAGCTTTCTGCAGTGAACGGTGTTTGAGAACCTGATCGTGTTTGACGAAATCCGATTTCAATACTGTTCACTTTGGTAACATTAGGGACCAACACTGTTTCGATAGGAAACGGTAGATGATAATTGAGGCCCGGTTGCGTAACCGCAACTTTCTCGCCGAAGCGAAGAACCACACCCTGCTGATTAGTTTCGACTTTATAGAATCCGCTGGCAAGCCAAACGACAATCGCAACCATGAAAATAATGAAAAAACCGAGTTTTCCACCTCCGCCACCGGGGAGAGAGTCCTTCAGTTTTTCCTGACCTTTTTTGATGATATCTTCTAGGTTGGGGGGCTGCTGACCGCTGGGACCTTGACCCCATGGGCCACGACCACCGTCGCCGCCGCCTTGCCAACCACCGCCATTACCACCTTGATTGCTCCAAGGCATGGGATAATCTCTCCTCTATCTAATCAGCAAAATTGCTTAACATTGTAACAAGGGTTATATGACACCCAGAACAATTCTGCAATGTACCTGCATTGCGTTGTATAACCATTTTGTAGCGAAACTGGAGTTTTCAAGTATGGGAACCATTACTGAACAAGATATTTTGAGTCATTTGGCCCGGATCATCGAGAAAAAAAGCGGGAAAGACATTATCTCTCTTGGAATGGTTAGTGGGTTAGCAGTGAAGGATGGCAATGTTGCTTTTGCGTTGGAAATCAATCCAGCAGATGCTGGTGAAATGGAAGTTTTAAGGAAAGAGACTGAGCATGCCGTATACGGCATGAACGGTGTCAAGTCCGTCAGTGTGGTTCTCACAGCTGAAAAATCGTCCCAATCCGCCGCCCCTCAAAAACCAGCACCGAAACAACCGGCGCAGAAACCTGAAGTTCCCGGTGTGGCCTCTATCATCGCAGTGGCCTCAGGAAAGGGCGGCGTTGGTAAATCCACGTGCGCTGTAAACATTGCACTTGGGTTAGCCGCACAAGGATTAAGCGTTGGCATGTTGGACGCGGATATTTACGGACCATCCTTGCCGCGTATGCTCGGCCTTTCTGGTAAACCAGACACTGTGAACGGCAAAAAATTAAAGCCCATGGAAAAATGGGGCCTAAAAGTCATGTCTATGGGATTCCTAGTAGAAGAAGACACCCCCATGATCTGGCGCGGTCCTATGGTCATGAGCGCGTTGCAACAAATGGTATTTGAAGTGGAATGGGGTGAGCTTGACGTGCTTGTGGTGGATATGCCGCCCGGAACCGGCGATGCGCAGCTAACCATGGCTCAGCGTGTCCCGCTGACCGGCGCTATTGTTGTCTCCACCCCGCAAGACATCGCTCTTTTGGATGCTCGCAAGGGCCTTAACATGTTCAAAAAAGTAGATGTGCCTGTTTTTGGTATCGTTGAAAATATGAGCTATTTCCTATGCCCCTCTTGCGGCGATCGCAGTGAGATATTCGGTCATGGCGGCGCCCGCGAGACGGCAGCAGAACTTAATCTCGACTTTTTGGGTGAAGTTCCTCTTCATATGGAAATCCGCGAAACGTCAGATGCTGGAACACCGATCACGGCTACTGACCCAGACGGCGTGCACGCGACAATTTACAAAGCCATCTCAGAAAAAATTCAGCTGAAAATTGAGGAAAGCTTAGCATTAGAAGGCCCTGCTTTCATCGTCGAATAATTCATCAATTCCAATAAAAAAGGCTGGCAGATCACTCTGCCAGCCTTTTTTATTAACCAATGTAATGTTTACGCTTCTGATACCCGAAGCAACCCAAGGGCTGCCTGCGCTGCCGCAAGCCGTGCAATCGGCACACGGTACGGTGAACAAGACACATAATCCAAACCTATAGATTCGCAGAAATCAATACTCGCCGGATCGCCGCCATGTTCGCCGCAGATACCAAGTTTGATATCAGGCCGCGTCGCACGTCCCCGTTCCACCGCGATTTTCACAAGTTCACCAACACCCTCCGTATCCAACGATACAAAAGGATCTATTTCATAAATGCCCTGCCCGACATAGTCATCAAGGAACGAGCCTGAATCGTCGCGGCTAATACCATAGGTAGTTTGGGTCAGATCGTTCGTCCCAAACGAGAAAAACTCAGCTTCATTGGCAATTTTTCCAGCTTGCAGTGCTGCCCGCGGTAACTCAATCATAGTCCCGATCAGATAGTCGACTTCTTTACCTGTTTCTTCAGAAATCTCTTTGGCAACAGCCGCAATTTTTTCCTTCAGAATTTCAAGTTCCCGGTCGGTCGCAACAAGTGGGATCATAATTTCAGGAACAACAGTTTCGCCCAGTTCTTTACTGACGGTGGCGGCAGCTTCCAAAATTGCGCGGGCCTGCATCTCGTAAATCTCAGGATATGAAATACCAAGACGGCAACCGCGATGACCTAGCATTGGGTTAAACTCATGGAGTTGCAAGGCTCTGTGTCGGAGTTTTTTAGCGTCAGCACCAAGTGCTGCCGCCAAATCATCAATCTCTTCATCTGATTTTGGTAAGAACTCATGAAGAGGGGGATCGAGCAAACGGACCGTCACTGGCAATCCCGCCATAATCCGGAAAAGTTCAACAAAATCGGCTCTTTGAACAGGAAGCAACTTCGCCAATGCGATTTGGCGTTCGGCTAAATCTTCAGCCAAAATCATCTGGCGAACGGCAACAATCCGGTCAGCGTCAAAGAACATATGCTCTGTCCGGCAAAGGCCAATGCCTTCGGCACCAAATTTGCGAGCAGTTTCAGCATCTAACGGTGTTTCCGCGTTGGTTCTGATTTTCATACGGCGAATTTCATCCGCCCATCCCATCAAAATACCGAATGTTCCTGACAATTCTGGAAGAATTGTATCGACAGCACCCACCATCACTTCGCCGGTCCCGCCGTCGATTGTAATGATGTCGCCTTTATTAAAGACTTGCCCCAACACGGTCAGTGTTTGTTCGCGGTAATCAATATTGAGAGACCCAGCACCAGATACACAGGCCCGGCCCATACCCCGTGCAACAACCGCCGCATGAGATGTCATTCCACCGCGACTTGTCAAAATACCCTTGGCTGCGTGCATACCATGAATGTCTTCAGGGCTAGTTTCAACACGGACTAAAATGACTGACTTTCCTTCGTTCGCAAGCACTTCGGCTTCGTCACTAGTGAAGACAATTTGACCAGATGCTGCACCAGGGCTTGCAGGCAGACCGCGAGCAATGATGTTTCTTTCAGCTGATGGATCAAGTGTTGGATGGAGTAATTGGTCCAAAGAAGATGGCTCAATACGTTTGATCGCTTCTTCTTTTGAGATGAGATCTTCACCGACCATATCAATGGCAATTTGCAGAGCCGCTTTAGCAGTCCGCTTACCAGAGCGGGTCTGAAGCATCCACAACTTACCTTGCTGAACCGTAAACTCAATGTCTTGCATATCCCGGTAATGAGCTTCTAGTCGCAGGTAAACATCGACCAATTCACCAAACACTTCAGGGAATAATTCTTCCATTGAAGGGGCGTCAGATCCGGCGTCAATGCGGGATTGTTTCGTTAGGTTTTGCGGTGTCCGGATACCAGCGACCACATCTTCACCTTGAGCGTTTACAAGGAACTCACCGTAAAAGAGTTTTTCGCCTGTTGATGGGTCTCGTGTAAAGGCAACACCTGTTGCGCTGTCATCGCCCATATTACCAAACACCATGGCCTGAATATTAACTGCTGTGCCCCATGCCGCAGGAATATCGTTAAGTCTGCGATAGGTAATCGCTCGTTGGTTCATCCAGGATCCGAACACAGCGCTTGTGGCGCCCCATAACTGATCTTGTACATTTTGCGGGAAAGGACGTCCTAGCTCTTCTTCAACTTTTGCCTTGAATTGACCAACCAGTTCTTCCCAGTCATCTGCAGACAAGTCAGTATCGAGAGAGTAGCCGTTTTCTTCTTTTAGAATTTCGAGAAGCTCTTCAAAGTGATAATGCTCAACCTCAAGAACAACGTCTGAATACATTTGGATAAACCGGCGATAACTGTCGAACGCAAAACGTCTGTCGCCTGATTGTTTAGCTAAGCCTTCAACTGTCTCATCATTAAGGCCAAGATTAAGAACAGTGTCCATCATTCCGGGCATAGATGCCCGGGCACCTGAGCGAACCGAGACAAGAAGAGGTTGATTTTTATCGCCAAACTTAAAGCCAACCGAATTTTCAATTTTTTCGATGGCAGCATCAACTTGCGATGTCAGCTCTTTTGGATAATTACAATCATTATCGTAATAGGACGTACAAACCTCGGTGGAAAGTGTAAATCCAGATGGAACAGGTAAACCCAAATTGCTCATTTCAGCAAGATTGGCGCCTTTCCCTCCCAATAGGTTCCGCATTTCAGCCGCTCCATCAGCCGTACCGTCACCAAAGGAATAAACCCACTTTGTCATCTTAATGTCCACTTTTCGCTATGCTATTTACTTTAGGCTAACCATCAATTTTTGAAAAATCAGCCAGTTGGTCTAGAGAATCTCGAATGGCCGCCAGTAACCGAAGCCGGTTAGCGCGCACATTTGCGTCGTCCGCATTTACAATCACGCTGTCAAAGAACGAGTCTACGGGCATACGAAGTGTTGCAGCCGCTTTTCCGGCCACTTCAAATTCATCTACTCCAAGTGCAGAAGAAAGCAAGCCCGAGACCTCATCAATACGGTGATAGAGGTCCTTTTCAACGTCTTCTTCAAGAAGTGATTGATCCGGTAATTGATCGTAGGAGGCGCCATCCTTCTTTTCTTCAATGCGAAGGATATTCGCAGCCCGCCGGTAGGCAACCAATAGATTAGCACCGTCATCTGTTTCCAAAAATGCAGACAAGGCATTAACTTGCGCCATGAGCCGTACTAAATCGCTTGTTCCACCAAGCGCAAACACTGCGGCCACATGGTCATGGCGCACATTCTGCTCTTTCAAATGAACTTTCAGGCGATCAGCGAAGAAAGAGAGCAGCTCGTCCACGTCAAGTTTTCCGTCAACCTTTTGAAGCGCACCAGACGTTTCAAAGATATCTGTAAGCGGTAATCGCAATCCGTTTTCCAGTACTAGCCTGATTACCCCAAGGGCCGCACGGCGCAATGCGTATGGATCTTTTGATCCTGTTGGCTTTTCATCCATTGCAAAGAAGCCAACAAGTGTATCAATTTTGTCGGCAAGCGCGACAACCACACTCTCAGGGCTAGATGGGCAAACGTCAGTAGGGCCGAGCGGAGAATAATGCTCTTGAACGGCCATTGCTACCGTTGGCTTCTCACCGTCATGGGTCGCATAATAGCGGCCCATCAAGCCTTGCAAGTCAGCGAACTCGCCAACCATCTCACTGCTCAAATCTGCCTTGGACAAAAGCGCAGCCCTTTGGCAATCTGCGACATCCGCCCCATTTACATAAGGCGCGATTTTCGCTGATAGAGCGATAACCCGCGCCACTTTCTCGCGAACCGTTCCAAGACGCGCATGGAAAACAACTTTTTCAAGCGCTTTAACTCGGCTTTCGAGCGTGTTTTTGAGATCGAGATCCCAAAAGAATTTCGCATCTGAAAGCCGTGCACTCAACACACGTTCATTACCAGCCGTTATTTTCTTGCCACCATCTTCTGCGCGTAAATTTGCGACAGTAATAAAGCGCGGTGCCATTTTGCCGGCCGCATCAGACAATGAGAAATATTTCTGATGGCTGCGCATTGCCGAAATTAACGCTTCGTGCGGCACTTCCATAAACCGGGGATCAATGGCACCGATCAAAGCTTCTGGCCACTCGACAAGACCTGCTACTTCGGCCAGCAACCCATCATCTTTAATAAGTGACAAACCTTCTTCTTTGGCTAGTCTGTTCGCATCTTTGGCAATAATCGTCCGGCGTTCGCTGTCATCGATTACCACAAAAGCTGACTTCAGTTTTGCTTCATAATCTGAAAAACTTGAGATTGTCAAAGCTTCCGGCGCCATGAAACGATGACCAAAAGTTTGGTCATTTGCCGTTAGATGTTCCCATCTCATTGGAAGCGCATGGCTATCAAATACACATAATATATTGTGAAGGGGTCTTACCCAGCGCGCTGCCAAATCAGACCATTTCATGGGTTTTGGCCATGGGATCGCTGATAATGCTGCGGGTAAAACGTTCAGAAGAACATCAGCGGTTTGGCCGCCTTTTGTCTCGATAACCGCATAATAAAATGCGCCCTTAGGGGTTTCGCGTTCTTCGAGCTGATCTTTCGTAAGACCCGTGGAGCGCAGGAATCCCTCAAGCGCTTTATCAGGTGCGCCGACACGTGGCCCCCGGCGCTCTTCTGATTTATCAGGCTGCGAGAGCGGTAAACCAGCAATAACAAGCGTCAATCTACGAGGTGTGGAATAAGAAGACACCGCAGCATATTCAATGCTGGCATCTTTCAGTCCTGCTGTGACAAGGCGGGCTAAATCAGCCGCTGCCTTGGTTTGCATGCGCGCAGGGATTTCTTCGGAGAATAACTCCAGCAATAATTCACTCATGATTACGCTTCCCCATCCAGATGACCACGACTTCTAAGCCATTGTTCTGCGCAGCCTTTGGCCAACGCACGAACACGTCCAATATAAGCTGCACGTTCGGTTACACTAATAACGCCACGTGCATCCAGCAGATTGAAGACATGACTTGCTTTCATGCATTGATCATATGCAGGGAGCGCCAAGCCTGCTGCCAAGATTTGGCCGCACTGCTTTTCAGCATCTTCAAATTGCCGGAAAAGAATATCGGGATCCGAATGCTCAAAGTTATAAGCGGACATTTCCTGCTCATTTTGCAAGAAAACATCGCCATAAGTCACACCGTCATTGTTCCATTTTAAATCAAACATGCTGTCAACACCCTGCACATACATGGCAAGACGTTCCAAACCGTATGTCAGTTCACCGGATACAGGACTGCAATCAAAGCCGCCGACTTGTTGGAAATAAGTGAACTGGCTGACTTCCATGCCGTCGCACCAGACTTCCCAGCCCAGTCCCCAGGCGCCCAAAGTCGGACTTTCCCAATCGTCTTCAACAAAACGAATGTCGTGATTTTTGGGGTCAATGCCCAGCGCGTACAGGCTTTGTAAATACAATTCCTGAATATTTTCAGGAGATGGCTTCAAGATTACTTGGAATTGGTAGTACTGCTGCGTCCGGTTTGGATTCTCGCCATACCGGCCGGCTGACGGACGGCGAGACGGCTGCACATACGCCGCCTTCCAAGGCTCAGGGCCGAGCGCGCGTAATGTAGTTGCTGGGTGAAAAGTCCCTGCCCCAACCTCCATATCGTATGGCTGAAGAATGATACATCCTTGATCAGCCCAGAAATGTTGTAACGTCAGGATTAAGTCCTGAAACGAGGAAGTAGGCGTCGAAGCCGATTTAGCCGACATGAAAACTGACCACATTCTTGTTAATAATAGGTGCGGTGCAACATAGAGCCCCCATTTGCTGTGGTCAATGAAGTGATGCGTCTAAAATGATATCAACTGTCGCAGTTGTGATCTTCCAGTGACGCGACAAATGTTTCGCACTTGGGACATTGCACAAGATCTGTTGACGATTTTGGAGATTTGCGGCTCCCGTCCCGGTCAATTTCGTCATTTCCCTGCCGCCCTGTAATATTTTTTCGGACAATTTTGGAAATGGTAAAAACGCCAACAATGACCAAAATCAGTAAAATAATTTTAATAGGTGACAGCATCTTGAACTTTCAAACGTGTATTGGCCTGCGAATCAGAGGCCAAATTTATTCCATGCAGATTCATTTTTAGCTTTATCAAACAGCGACCCAACCGCGTTGGACACCATGGAGTGAGACCCAAGCCCCAAGGTTTTCTGGATCCAGCTCCGACGCCCTTCAAGAAGTTGCATCTTCACTTTTTTACCGTATTTTTCCCGCATAAAACTACGAAGATCCGATATGCCATCAATCAATCCAAGCTCTACAGCCTTGTTTCCAGTCCAGACATCGCCAGAGAATAGCTCTTTATCTTTTCGTTTTTTCAAACGCTCTCCGCGTCGCTCTTTAACATAATTTTTGAAGTTTTCGTGGATCTCTACCTGAATTTTCTTCAACCATTCGATATCCGACTCTTTTTCAGGGCTAAAGGGATCCAACTTAGCTTTATTCTCGCCGGCTGAATAAGTGCGTCTATCGACGCCCAGCTTTTCCATCAATCCTGTAAAGCCAAATCCCGCCGAAATAACGCCGATTGATCCCACGATGGAATTTTGGTCTGCGTAGATTTCATCAGCACAAAGGCCAAGCCAATACCCACCGGAAGCCATTACATCTTCGGCAAAAGCATAAACCGGGATTTCTTTTTCATCAGCAAGTTGGCGAATACGGGTTGCGATCAAAGCTGATTGTACTGGCGATCCGCCGGGTGAATTCACCGACAAAGCAACCGCGACTAATCCCTTTGTCTCAAAAGCATCATTTATAACTTGGGACAAGCCAATTAAATTAAGCTGTTCCCCGCGGAGTTTTCCTCCACCGGATGCGATGACACCATGCAACGGAATAACCGCAACTATAGGATCTTTTTTAAACAGGCGTTTCAGCGGTGTTTTTTCAATTAGGGACTTTATTTTCATGATTTATAACGTAATGGCACAATCAAGCAGCGCAAGTGCTAATTGTCGATAGTTGACAAATCCACCCCATCTCGGAGCAATTTTTCTGCGATCGCAGTCGGTTTACCGTCTTTTTCGTGCAAAATCAGGCCTGGAAGTAATTCTAAGGGTCCTTTTCCGCCTTTGATCCCCTGCACGATCACGCGTTTTGCCGATGTCTCCGCATTCGGCCATAGGGGAATAATTTTAAGGCTGCCGCAGCTTGCGCACATATGAGCCATCAAATCACTTAACCGTTCCGTTCGATAGATAACAGATAAGCTTCCTTTGGGCTTCAAGCGAGCGGTGCAAAACTTAATCCAGCAGTCCAGATCAGCATCACTTTCGATGTGAGCTTTTGTCCGAATATCGCTTGGAGAAGATTGAGCCCGTCCTTCGGCATAAAAGGGAGGGTTCGTGATGACGTGATCAAATGGATCTTCCAAAAAATTGCGTCCCGTTGGCCCTATCGCTCCCTTAAAGGCGAGCCGGTTTGCGATATTTGCATCCAAAACCGTGAAATCGGCGGTCATTTCATTTAACTGGATATTTTCACGCGCGGTTTTTGCCAGCTCAGACTGATACTCTAATCCAAATACCGTACAGTTAGGTTCCCGATGTTTAACGCAAAGAGCTGCTGTTCCGACACCGCACCCCACATCCAACAAGCTCTGTCCCGCAGCGATCTCTACGCTGGCCGCGAGCAACACAGCATCAGAGCCCGCACGGAACCCCTTCGCAGGCTGCTTAATCTTCAGCTTGCCGTCCAAAAAACCATCGATTGTCCACTGCATGGGAATTTATTCTTTCAACTCGCCGGGCGCAATATCTCGCACTACTTGTTTCGCCGCAATAAGGTCTTCTTCCAGAACCACAACACGCCTTTGAATGGCGCCAATGCTCCCCTCAAGAATAGATGTGTGTTCATCTAGGACCACTGCATCGATTTCCTCATCTTTTAAAACTGAAACAAGATAAGAAATCAAAACAAGATCGTTTGTCCGAATAAGTTCAACCACGAATATAGCACTCCCCGCAATCAATTGAGTTTAGCCATTAATAACAAAGAAACCAAGGCATTGCACTGTCACTTGACCGTAATTTATCTTAAGCTATGCTCAGGACAAATTTCCGCCGTATTTTGGCGACAGTGAAAGAAGCAAACTTGTCTGCACCAATCGACGTCAAAAATAGTGCCTCATCTTCGCACAAAGCCTCCTTGCAGCCCTTACTGGACATTGTCAGATCAGATCTTGATGACACCAACCAGATCATTCTCGATAGAATGCATAGTGATGTGGAGCTTATCCCAACCCTTGCCCGGCATTTGATCGCAGCAGGGGGTAAAAGATTACGCCCTGTTCTAACTCTCGGGGCTGCGAAACTCTGTGGCTACGAGGGTGACCGAGCTAAAAAACTAGCGGCCTGTGTCGAATTTATTCACACTGCAACATTACTTCATGACGATGTTGTCGATGAAAGCAATCTTCGCCGCGGTAATGAAACCGCAAACGCCCTGTGGGGCAATCAAGCCAGTGTTCTTGTGGGTGATTTTCTCTTTAGCCGCTCGTTTCAGTTGATGGTTGAAGATGGATCGCTGGAAGTTCTTAGAATTTTATCAGGCGCATCTGCGATCATTGCCGAAGGGGAAGTTCTACAGCTCATGAATGTGGGCGATGTCTCCCTCAGTGAAGAGAGCTATTATGAAGTTATCGCAGCAAAGACCGCAGCCCTGTTTACGGCCGCCTGTGAAGTCGGCGCGGTTGTCGCTGATCGCAGCACTGAAGAAATAGCAGCACTTGGAAGCTACGGTACGAACCTCGGCGTTGCCTTTCAGCTTATTGATGATGCCCTTGATTATTCCTCGGAACAGCAAGCTCTTGGAAAAGCCATAGGCGATGATTTCCGCGAAGGAAAAGTGACCCTGCCTGTTCTTCTTGCCAACCGTAAGGGAGACACTGAAGAGCAGAAATTCTGGGCTCGCGTCATTGAAGATAACCAAGTTGACGGTGATCTGGAAAAGGCATTGGAGCTGATCGAAAAGCACGGAACTATCGGCGACACTTTTGCAGCTGCGCAAGAATATGGCGCAAAAGCAAAAGCAGCACTCGATATTTTTGAACACAGCATCGTTAAATCGGCGTTGCTTGATGCTGTTGATTTCGCCATTGAGCGGGCCTACTAGGGTTACCTAATTCGAGTGCACTACTCAATAAGCCGTTTTTTCGATCTAAATGGCGTATTGATTGCGGCTACACCGAGAATGGCTGCGGCTAAACCAAAACCAATAACCGGCGTAATCTGCTCGCCCAGTAGAAGCACGCCTAACAGAACACCAACACCTGCGCGTAAATAACTCTGACTGGCGACCCCCATTGACCCCAACGTGGTGACAAGACGGAAATATAGCAGAAGTGCGATACCGGTCGAGACAACCCCAAGGAATAAGACAGCGGCTACAGCTTTTCCTGTCGCCGCCATAGCCATCGGATTTTCGAATAGAAACGCCATGGGTATCAAACAGATACTCGCGCACAACATGGTCCCTGCGGCTGTAATCATTGGAGATAGATGCGAAAACCGTTTTCCATAAATAGCCGCGCAAGCATACAACATCGCGCCGCCTAAAATAGCGATTTGAGCAAAAACTTGTTGCCCAAGACCGGCAAGTGCATCTGCGCCGACAATCAAACTCACCCCCAAAACACCAAGGCAAGCGCCAACCAATTTCAAGGGATTTGTCGGCTCATGACGAGTGATGAAAACAGTAAAAAAGAACACAAATATGGGAGAGGTTGAGTTTAAAACACTGGCAAGAGAGCTATCAACAAATTGCTGCCCCCAAGCCAACAACGTCCAGCCGCCAATACTGTTAAAGAAGGACTGCAGCAAGAGCATCCTCCATGTTTTTACATCTCTTGGAAAACGATTACCGCTAAAATAAACAACAATCATCAGGAATATGGCCGCTGTGGTTACCCGCATAGCAATCAATGTGATTGGCGGGATTGTCTCCACGGCAATTTTTGTCAGAAAGTAGGATGACCCCCAAAGCAGGGCAAGCACGCCCAACAGGGCAAGCTCACTTAGCGGAGCGCTTTTATTATTATTCATTATGTCGCTTCTTGCTATCTTTTGGTGCTTCTGCACGCTCATTCATACCATAATCCCGGATCACATGTGCAATGCGTAAATGATAATCCTCAAATACGCCGCCCCGCCCTGCAGATTGCGCAATGCGGTGCGCTTCCAAATTTCGCCATTTAACCAGCGCCGCCTCGTCTTCAAAGAAAGACAGAGACAGAATTTTCTGATCGTTGGTCAAACTTTGAAACCGCTCCACGGAAATAAACCCCTCTATTTCCTGTAACTTCGGTAATAGGGTTGCCGCAATATCGAGATATTCCTGTTTTCGGGACGCGGCAGGTTCAACTTCAAAAATGACGGCTATCATAAAATTACCTTTCTTCCGTGTGGCGCTGAAGCCAGCTTAAGAAATGTGCGATCTTCACGGAGTATAAATTTTTCTTTTTGGGCAAACTGATAATTTTCTTTTCCAAGCGGGTCGTTGGATAGTCTGGCTCTATAGGCTTCATATTCAGCTAAATTCTCAATATTATAAACACCATATGCCAATGTACTCGATCCTTCATGGGGTGCAAAATATCCGACAAGATCAGCGCCGCATCTTGGGATGGCCTCTCCCCAATTTTGCGCATACTGCACGAACTGATCTTTTTTGGTGGGATCGATATGGTATCGGATAAAACAGGTAATCATTGTGGTTTCCTCTGTAAATGAAGCCCCATTTTACCCATTGCATTACAATAATGCTTCGGTTACGGTCGAAGTATGAAAGAAGGTCCAGACATCGCATTGCTCGGCTCCCTAATTGGTGATCCCGCACGCGCAAATATACTCACCGCACTTATAAGCGGAAAAGCGCTCACGCCAAGCGAACTTGCGGTTGAAGCTAATGTAACCGTACAGACCACCAGCTCCCATCTCAAGAAATTGGAAATGGGCGGCCTCATACGGCAACGCAAACAAGGTCGCCACAAATATTTCACCCTCGCAGACGACGAAGTTGGAAGCGTTCTGGAAGCGATGATGGGGTTGGCTGCAAAAAACGGTCATACTCGTATTCGAACCGGTCCAAAAGACCCTGCTCTTCGAAAATCGAGGGTTTGCTATAATCATTTAGCCGGTGAAATGGGCGTTTTAATGCTTGATAGCCTTATCAGCCAAAAATTCATTATCGATGATGAAACTGGTCTAGATCTAACTGATACGGGAACAGCTTTCCTTAAATCAATTGATATAGATCCCTCACAACTCTCCCGCACCAGAAGGCCTATTTGTAAATCCTGCCTTGATTGGAGTGCTCGGCGCAGTCACCTTGCTGGGACGCTCGGCACTGAGCTCCTAAATAAATTTTACGAGATGGGCTGGGCAAAACGTGAAGAGGGTTCCCGAATTGTCGCTTTCAGTAGAGCTGGAGACACCCAATTTAAAGCTTTATTCCCAAACTGAAACTCCGTTGAGATCATGGATAAGTCTCAGTTTGGAATAAGGCTTCTGCCGTAGTTTTAGACTGAACGCGTGATACCGCCATCAACACGCAAGTTTTGACCCGTGATGTAACCTGCACCATCAGACGCCAAGAACGAGACAACTTTAGAGATTTCTTCGGTTTTACCATATCGTTCCATGGGAATACGGGACCGAAACTCTTCTTTTTCTGGAAGGCTATCAATAAAACCTGGAAGAACATTGTTCATGCGAATATTTTCAGCCGCATATTTGTCAGAATAGAGCTTAGAATAAGCAGCAAGACCCGCCCTAAAGACACCAGAAGTTGGGAATACTGGATCTGGCTCAAAAGCCGCGAAAGTAGAAATATTGATGATCACTCCAGCTTTTTGAGATTGCATAATTGGTGTCACCAAACGGGTCGGGCGCACAACATTCATGAAATAGACATCCATACCCCGATGCCAATCATCGTCCGTTAGCTCCAAAATCGGCGCACGTGGTCCATGACCCGCGCTATTAACGAGTACATCAACGCGCCCCCATTTATCCATTGCTTGGGTCACTAATTTTTCCAGATCAGCAGTTTCTTGATTTGATCCTGTCACACCAATTCCGCCGAATTCTTTGGCAAGCGCTTCACCTTTTCCTGAAGATGACAAAACCGCTATTTCAAACCCATCTGCCGCGAGTTGCCGAGCAGCACCTGCTCCCATTCCACTTCCACCAGCGGTTATTATTGCTACTTTTGTATCCGACATGACAGTCTCCAGCCGTATAATATAATGAAAATCTTTCATTCAATATTTGACACAGATGCCCAACTTCGACTAACCAGAAATAAACGTCATAGCATATAGAAAAACTACAGCATGGAAAACAACACTAACGCTCAACGGTTGCCCCCTTTAAATGCCTTGCGCGTTTTTGAAGTTGTCGCCCGGCACCTTAATTTCAGATTAGCCGCAGAAGAACTTGGGGTTACTCATGGCGCTGTCGCCCAGCAAATTCGTGGGCTTGAAGACAATCTTCAAATACAACTTTTCAACCGCCTGCCGCGTGGATTAGCTTTAACGGAGCCGGGCCGCACGTATGCGGGACCCATTCGCCAAGCCATGGCTCTCATATCAGATGCTACGCGCGCTATTCAGCCAGAGAAGACCATAGTAAGTATTAGTCTAACCCCCTCATTTGCATCCAAATGGTTCATGCCCCGCCTTTCTGCGTTTACAACTGAGCATCCGGACCTTGAAGTGAAGTTAAACGCCTCGGAGGATCTCTCTAATTTCCAAAGTGATGGCATTGATTTATCTGTGCGCCAAGGAACGCCACCTTTTGGGAATAGTGTAGATGCTGAGTTACTCTATTCAATTGAGTATATCGTGGTTTGCAGTCCCGCTCTTATGACTGCGGAAAATCCACCGTCAAGCATTGCCGAATTGAAAAACCATGTTCTCTTACATGATGCCCACAATCTCTGGCCGTTGTTTTTCCTCGAAGCTCCTGAGTTATCCACAGCGACCTTGCCAAAATCACTAAAGTTTAACCAGACATCGCTCGCCATGGACGCGGCGATCGCCGGGCAAGGTATTGCATTGGTGAGTTCGGTTTTGGCGAAAAGGGATATTAGAGCCGGCCGTTTGTGCCAGCCTTTTGAGGCGCATTTGAAAGGGGATCAAGGATACTATATCGTCACCCCAAAATCACCCAGAAACCCGAAGGCTACATCCCGTATGAAAACATGGTTACAGACCCAAAATTAATCAGGACTCATCAGACACCGAGATTTGAGCTGCCAGTTCACTAAGATCTTGCACAGTCGGATCGACAAATCCATCAAAAGTAATGGAAGGCGTCCCAACCCCCACGATATTTAGAGTTGCGACACCGCTCACGATTTCAATGTTCCACGCATCACCTTCACCGCGATCTTCTTCTGCAAGCTCTAGGGCATCGAACAGGTCGTCCAAATCAACCACATCCTCAGCCGCATCAAAATCAGTAATG
>CAJXWA010000034.1 GCA_913062525.1 uncultured Alphaproteobacteria bacterium
AATGAGAAAATTGATAATTTAAAAATCGAAATATCGTGTCCAAACATCATAATCAGTAATACGAATAGAAAAATCGTACTCAGAAGAATAGGCTATTTCTATTAAAGTTTGGTTTATGAAAGTGATGATTAAATCAATACCTTAACAAGGAAAGTGTGACGGCTCGCCTTGTTGATGTTATGTTGTATTTTAATCCAATAGGGCAGTGCCCTTCTTTTTCAAGAAAAATGAGAATTCGCAGTCAATTATGTCAAATAAAAATACGATCGATCCTGACCACGAAGACCACCCAGATCATAAAAATATTCTCGTTGAACCGGCGCCAAAAATAAGTTTGTTTTCAAGGCTGAGAACGTATTTTTTGACGGGCATTGTGATTACAGCACCGATCGCTATCACAATTTATCTGACATATGTATTTGTTGATTTCGTTGATGCCAATGTAACGCCGTTAATCCCGGCAAGATACAATCCAGAGACCTATTTGCCGTTCAGTGTGCCGGGCCTTGGGTTGTTTGTTGCAGTTTTGGTTTTAATTTTAATCGGCTTCTTTACAGCAAATTTCTTAGGTCGCTCGCTTCTACATTTTGGAGAACGCATTGTCGCACGTATGCCTGTTGTCCGGTCAGTCTATAAAGCCTTAAAACAGATTATTGAGACTGTTCTTGCTCAATCCAGCTCTTCTTTTAGAGAAGTTGTTTTGCTTGAGTACCCTCGCAAAGGGGTATGGGCCATGGCTTTTGTCACCAGTGAAGCTAAAGGCGAGGTCGCCGAGCTTGATGATGAAACCATGATCAGCATATTCCTACCAACAACGCCTAATCCAACATCTGGTTTCTTACTCTTTGTTCCCAAAAGAGATTTGAAATTTATGGATATGTCTGTTGAAGAAGGAATTAAGTTGGTTATTTCTGCTGGGATGATTTGGCCAACGGATGAAGATGCGGAAAACGGTGATAAAGACGCTGAATAAAGCCTAACCTGACTGCAAGTACTTAATGGCACTATCGCGCTCAAACAAATAGAGCAACGTGCGAATGGCTTTTCCGCGCTCACTGGCAAGGGACGGATCGATCTCAAGGAAATGTCTCGCGTCGTCTCTTGCAATTTGCAATAGGCGTCCATGAACCTGTAAGTCCGCCACCTTGAATTCAGGCAACCCGCTTTGGCGGGTTCCGAGCAATTCTCCGGCGCCGCGAAGACGTAAATCCTCTTCTGCGATGCGAAATCCGTCTTCAGTTTCACGCATGATATTAAGTCTAGATTTTGGAGTCTCCCCCAATGGTCCTGCATACATTAGCAGACAGGCACCGGCTAAACTGCCACGGCCAACACGTCCTCGCAATTGGTGAAGTTGGGCCAAACCAAAGCGTTCTGCGTGCTCTATGATCATGACAGTTGCCTCTGGTACATCGACTCCAACTTCAATGACTGTGGTCGCTACAAGGATTTGCGTTTCGCCAGATTTAAACGCCTCCATAGCGCTGTCTTTTTCTTCAGATTTCATCTTACCGTGAACAAGTCCAACTTTCCCGGGATAAAGGGCATTTAAGTAAGTATGTCGATCCGTAGCGGCAGCAAGATCAGAGACTTCACTTTCTTCAACCAGTGGGCATACCCAATAAATCCGCTCGTTTGCAGCCAATTTTCGCTCAAGACTTGCCGCCAGTTGGTCAAGCCGTTCAATTTCAATCGCCCTGGTTTCAATGGGCTGCCTTCCGGGCGGCTTTTCCGCTATAATCGAAACATCCATATCTCCATAAGCAGTTAGTGCAAGCGTTCTCGGAATAGGTGTTGCTGTCATCACTAAAACATCTACGCCGCCTTTATCTGCCCGGCCTTTTGCACTTAACGACAAACGTTGATGGACACCGAAACGATGTTGTTCGTCAATAATGGCTAATCCAAGATCGTGATAGGCAACATCGTCCTGAAACAACGCATGTGTTCCCAACAAAATATCAATGTTTCCTGCTAAAAGTTCTTCAAGGAGAGCCGCACGTTTTTTGCCTTTCAATCGGCCAGTAAGCAAAGCGATTTTCAAACCTGCTGCATCGGTAAAAGGTTTTATAGACTGCATATGTTGACGGGCAAGTATTTCAGTTGGCGCCAAGAAGGCACCTTGCGCGCCAGATCCGACGCATTTCGCCAAAGCCATCAATGCAACCGCTGTTTTACCGCTTCCCACGTCGCCTTGTATAAGGCGGAGCATTCGATTACTTGATTGCATATCAGCAAAAACTTCAGCCAGTGCAGAATTTTGAGCATTTGTCAGTTTATAGGGTAGGGCGCCTTCAATAGCGTCCTGAACAGCCTCGCCGCCTATGAAAGATCTACCTTTTTTACGCCTCATGCTTTGCCGGACTAATTCGAGGGCTAGCTGATTTGACAGAAGCTCGTCATATGCCAAACGTTGGCGGAAGGGAGACATGGGCTCAAGATCAGCATTGCTCTCAACCCTATGGGCACTCTGCATACATCCATTCCAGTGATCCCACTTTTCCCGCTTGATCAACGCATCATCCAGCCATTCCGGCAAAATTGGGAGAGCCAGAAACGCTTGTGTCACCGCTTTGCTCATGGTTTTGTTGGTAACCCCGGCAGAAAGCGGGTAGATGGCTTCAAACATCGAAATATCTGTATCATCACCTTCTTTTAGAATGTGATCGGGATGAGTCATTTGAAACTCACCAGAATATTGTTCTAATTTTCCCGCGAGGATTCGTATCTGCCCCTCTGGCAGCTGGCGTTTAAGGAAGTCTTCGCGGCCATTGAAGAACGTCAGAGTGAGGGCGCTGTCGCCTACCTCGCAAGTTATGCGGTACGGGACCCGTCTACTTTGAGATGGATAGTGTTTTAGGACTGTCACCGGTACAATCACTTGCTGGGTGAGGTAAATTTCATCCAGTTCAGTGATATTTTTTCGTTCCACAAGTCCCGTGGGTAAGTGATATAAAACATCGATGACATTCTCGCCGGCCAATTTTGCCATTAGAGCAGCCAAACGCGGTCCAATACCCTTAAGGGTATCGATAGATTTGAAGAGAGGGAAAAGTATTTCTGGCCGCATCATTTTTCCTGTTAGTGATATTTCTTCCTGAAAATAGTACAGAAATACAAATCACGTCCAGCTTAGTGCTGACAGAACGCAACAAAAAATGTATATCCTGTGGCAATCAACATGAAAGCAGCCAAATGACTGAAGATAACACTATCCGCCGCAAGAGATTACTTCATCGTTCACGATATACCGGAATGAAAGAAACTGATTTGATGTTAGGCCGCTTTGCCAACAAATACGTCAAAACGTTTAATGATGAGGAACTGGACATGTATGAAAAATTACTGATGGCCGGTGATCCTAGCATTTATGCGTGGGCCGTTGGCAGGGAAGAAATCCCAGAAGAATACGCAACTTCAGTAATGCTAAAACTCAAGAATTTTGCCATTTATGAGCATGACCCTGCAAAAATAGAAGATTAATGACTGAAAATCATGTTGCGAGCCTCATTAACAAGCTCGCCTCGGTTAAAGACAAAAACGCATCAATCCAGATGGAAGCAGTTCCAGAAGGCTATGACGCATTTTTGATAGGCACTTATGTTGCCACCGCAAAAACGGACGTGTTGTATGTCTTGCGAGAAGATCTTCGCATGGCAGCCACAGAGGACGCGCTTGCCTTTTTTCATCCAGAGCTCGAAGTTATCAGCATCCCTGCATGGGATTGCTTGCCATATGATCGGGTTTCTCCGAATCCGGAGACAGTCGCCCATCGCATGACAAGTCTGGCAAAATTGACGGAAGCTTCGGACAAGCCAAGATTAATCCTGACGACCGTAAATGCAATGCTGCAACGTGTTCCAACACACGACATGATTAAAGCGGCAAAATTTGATGCAAAAGTTGGCGATAAAATTGATCTTGGAGAACTGACCGCATTTTTAGTTGCCAACGGTTTTTCTCGTATTGGAACGGTGATGGAACCCGGCGAATTTGCTATTCGCGGAGGTATTATTGATATTTTTCCTCCCGGTCAGGAACAACCTGTTCGACTTGATCTTTTTGGCGAAAAAATAGATGGTATTCGCAAATTTGATCCGTTGTCGCAGCGATCCAACGATAAAATAACGTCTATAAAATTTACGGCTGCTACTGAATTTTTGCTAGACGAAGACTCTGTCAGTCGGTTTAGAGGCGGATACCGCGAGAACTTCGGAACGGTAACCGGTGATGATCCCCTGTATGAAGCCGTTAGCGAAAGACGCAAACATGCAGGAATGGAGCATTGGCTTCCGCTTTTCCACGACAAAATGGCGACTATTGGTGACTTTGTTCCTAGTAATATTATTTTTACAGATCACCTGTTCGAAGAAAGTATGGACGCGCGGCTTGATACCATTGGCGATTATTATGAAAGCCGAAAAACCGCTGCTGTCGGAAAAAATGTTGATTATTACCCTCTGACACCCGATGCGCTTTATTTAGAGAAACAGGAATGGCTGGATATCGTTTCCATACGCACTACCTGTCATTTCTCTCCTTTTAGAAGCGGTGCTAGCGGAGATCATATTCTAGATGCAGAAGGTCGACAGGGGCGTGATTTTGCACCTGAACGTAAAAGCCAGGACAGTAATATCTATGATGATCTTAAAGATCATGTCCTTGACCAGTTGGGACAGAAAAAGAAAGTTATACTCTCCCATTTTTCGGAAGGCTCACGTTCCCGAAATACGGATGTTTTGTCCGATCACGGTATGGACAATGTTCAGCATATTTCAACCTTTAACGAGATTGACAGTGTGCAGGGGCGTAACAGACTTGCACTAACGGTTCTCGCTCTGGAAAAAGGGTTCGAGACCCCCGAATTCACGGTCATCGGCGAACAAGACATCCTCGGAGATCGGTTGGTTCGTCCACGGAAGACGAAACGTAAAGACAAAAACTTCATTGCAGAAGCCGCCCAGCTATCACCGGGAGATTATGTTGTTCATGTAGAACATGGCATTGCCCAATATGAAGGTTTGAAAACAATTGATATTTCTAACGCCCCTCATGATTGCGTAACGCTTTTATATGCCGGTGGCGACAAGATTTTTTTGCCTGTTGTAAATATCGAAATGCTATCGCGTTATGGTGGTGTTGATAGCGCGGCAACACTTGACCGGTTAGGCGGATCAGGTTGGCAGGCTCGGAAAGCCAAGTTGAAGAAAAAGGTCATGGAAATGGCCGACCAACTGATTAAAATTGCCGCGGCAAGAATGCTTAGAAAAGGGGAGCGATTAATTCCCCCCGTGGGCGCGTACGCAGAATTTTGTGCAGGTTTTCCGTTTGAAGAAACTCAAGACCAGCTTAATGCCATTGAAGATGCTTTAACCGATATGGCTTCTGGCAAACCCATGGACCGACTTATTTGTGGTGATGTTGGATTTGGTAAGACAGAAGTTGCCCTTCGCGCGACCTTCGTTGCGGCCCTAAACGGGAAGCAAGTCGCAATCGTTGCCCCAACGACGCTTCTTGCGCGGCAACATTATAAAACCTTCAGCCAGCGCTTTGCGGGACTTCCAGTAAACGTGGCCCAACTGTCAAGAATGGTGACCACAAAAGAAGCTAACGCAACCAAAGCAGGCCTTACGAATGGGCAAATTGATATTGTCATTGGTACGCACGCATTACTTGGTAAATCCGTTAATTTCAAAGACTTAGGGCTGGTTATTGTCGATGAGGAACAACATTTTGGTGTGGCTCATAAAGAACGTCTTAAGGAAATGCGCGCGGATCTTCATATTCTAACGCTGACCGCTACGCCGATACCGCGGACCCTTCAACTTGCTATGACGGGTATCCGAGATCTATCCATTATTGCGACACCGCCAGTGGACAGGCTTGCCATACGAACATTTGTCCTGCCGTTTGATCCGATTGTTATCCGCGAAGCGCTGCTTCGGGAACATTATCGCGGCGGCCAAAGTTTCTTTGTTTGTCCGCGACTAAATGATCTACAAGAAGTTTCAAAATACCTCACTAAGCATGTGCCAGAAGTGAAATTCGTCCTGGCACATGGTCAGCTGCCCGCAAAAGATCTCGATACAACCATGAACGCGTTTTATGATGGCAAATATGATGTGTTGGTTGCAACAAATATTGTGGAATCTGGTCTTGATATTCCAACAGCAAATACGCTGGTGACGTACCGCGCAGATATGTTTGGTCTGGCGCAGCTGTATCAGATACGAGGGCGGATCGGACGCTCCAAAACTCGGGCGTATGCTTACCTCACTTTACCACCGCGTAAAAAACCAACAGAAGCGGCCGAAAAACGCCTTCGTGTTCTGCAATCCTTGGATACTTTGGGCGCAGGCTTCACGCTTGCCAGTCATGATCTGGATATTCGCGGGGCAGGGAACTTGCTCGGTGACGAACAATCTGGCCACGTAAAAGAAGTTGGCTTCGAGCTGTATCAAGAAATGCTGGAAGAAGCCGTTGCTAATGCAAGGCAAGGTGATTTCGAAACGGGTGAAGAGACAGAGGATAAGTGGTCACCAACAATCAACATTGGAACGTCTGTCCTGATCCCTGAGAGTTATGTTTCAGATTTATCGCTCCGTATGGAATTGTATCGCCGAATTGCAGCGCAAGTGACAGCTGATGAAATCAGTGCCTTCTCAGTGGAATTGATTGACCGATTTGGCCCGCTTCCAGATGAAGTGAAACATTTGATGGAAGTGATGACTATCAAACAATATTGCAAAACTGCGAATATTGAGAAAATCGACGCAGGCGTTAAAGGGGCCGTTATGTCGTTCCGTAACAACAGCTTTGATAATCCGGCAGGTCTTGTTGGTTTCATATCGAAACAACCGGGTTCTGCTAAACTGCGCGGCGATCATAAAATGGTTTACACACGATCGTGGGCCGATCCAGAAGACCGGTTAAGCGGTGTTCTAAATCTTGCTAGAAACCTTGCAAAAATAGCGACAGCGTGAGGCGGCATTAAACACAATTTTAAAGGGCGGGATTAGTTCCATGAAAAGAGATAAACTCAGTGATCTGAATGCTGAGACTTTCGATGTGGTTGTGATTGGCGCCGGTATTAATGGATGTAGTGCGGCCCAGCAGTTGTCCGCAAAAGGCTTTCGAACCCTAATTGTTGAAAAAGGGGATTTTGCAGAAGGCGCTACCAGTAAATCCAGCCGCCTTCTTCACTGTGGATTACGGCATCTGACACCAGGTAAAAGTCTTTGGGATTTTGTTCGAAACCCCGTTTATTTAGCAACAGCCTTAATCAACGCAAAAGCCTCTATGGATGCCAGAAGTGATATTGCAAATTCACTACCGGAACTCACTCATGAAGTGAATTTTTGCTTTCCGATTTATAAAGAAGATCCATTTACGCCTCGTATGGTAGATCTAGCATTTTCCCTATTATCCGTTTTGGGACCTAAGGATTTACCGCTGGGGTATAAACGGCACAAACCTTCTGATCATTCGTCCACGCCTTTTGCAAGCTACCTCCGGGAGCCATCCAAAATTCAAGGAATGGCGGTCTTTAGGGAGTATTTGTTCGATTGGCCCGAACGAATTGCCATTGATGCCTTAAAAGACGCGTCACAAATGGGGGCTGTGGCTCGGAACTTCACCGAGTTTACCTCGCTTACAAAAAATGAGGACGACAGTTGGTCAGTCGAGTTGGTGGATTGTATTGACCCTGCTGAAACGGCAACCATTCAGGCCAAGCTTGTTCTGAATGTCGGTGGTGCTTGGAGCGATCAAATCAGTCAACACTTCAAATCTGATTTACCGCAAAAAGTACTGAAACTGAAAGGCGCGCATATTGCGGTCCAACTGCCTCCAGAACTATCTAACTGGGGTATGATTGCTATGAACCGTGTTAAAGAGCCACTTTACTGCGTCCCAAACAGAGGGCTTCATTTAGTAGGCTTGAACCGCGTCCCCTATGACAAAGATGCAAGCGGCATTCGCGCAGAAGAAGACGAAGTTGATTGGTTAATCGGAGAGTTAAATCATTTGATGCCCTCACTTGGTGTAACTCGTTCCGACGTCAAATTTACAATGGCGGGATTGCAGCCCATTACCTTTGATCCAAACGAGCCACATGGTAGCCGTGCCATCAAAATACATGACCTTAAATCCAATGGTTTTAAAAATATCCTGGCTTTAACCGGTGGCCCTATTATGACACATCGACAGGTTGGCAAAAATTTGGCGCGCGCTGCTTTAAAAAGAATAAACCCGTCATTACCTGCCAAATCGCTATCGAAATACGCATCACAAACGACCAAAGATTTGCATGCCACACGCGGCCAAAACCGTAGTATTCAAGCCAATAGCGATTTATTAAAACGCATTGCTACCGAGGAGCAGCCGACAAATCTCGCGGATATCCTCTTTCGCCGAACGGGTATTGCATGGAATAAGGGACAGGGGCGTGATCAGCTAGAGGAGATTGCTGACGTTGTGGCGGAGCCTCTGGGTTGGGATGAGGCTCGCACCAAATTGGAAATTCAATCTTATCTCGATTTTCTAGATCAAGATTATCCCGATCACACTAAATAGTATCTATACAGTTTCTGAGTTATCGTTGTTTTCAGCCTCAATTTTTTTGAACACTTCCAAAAAGGCAGTGCTATCTTGAGCGCCTGACAAAGCGTACTTATTGTCTAGAATAAAGAACGGAACACCAGAAACACCCATTTCACGGGCCCGCGTGTCTTCTTTTGAGATAAGTTCCATGTCGCGGTCGGAACCGAGTAACTCTCTGACCAAGTCAGCGTCCATGCCAGCTTCAGAAGCTGCAGACACGAGAACCTCTACGTCACCCAAATCTTCGCCGTCCATAAAAAACTTGCGGAAAAGAATTTCAACAACTTCGTTTTGAAGGCCTGCGCTATCAGCCCATCGAATAACCCTGTGTGAATTTAGAGTGTTAGGCGCGCGACTAATTTCGGAAAATTTAAAATCAAGCCCAACAAGGCTGCCCGCATTGGCAACATTCTCATAAAGCTCTTTCGCCCGTTCTGGGCTTCCGAACTTTTTGGCCGTGAACTCTTTCCGGTCAGCGCCTTCTGAAGGCATATCGGGGTGAAGTTGGAACGGATGCCACGTAATATCAACGTCTAAATCAGGACGTTGTTCTAGCGCTGCTTCCAATTTGCGTTTACCGATGAGGCACCATGGGCAAACAGTATCTGAGATAATATCTATTTTCATATTCATAACATAAGAAATGTCGAGGAAACCTTCAAGATTTATTTAGAACGAATATTCCAACTGATGATTTTAAGCTGTAAATCCGAGTTTGGTTCCGCGTTTTACAACATCGGCAAATGTATCGTCGGGAGCTAACTGCTCCAATCCCATATCAATAACAGCTGATACAGCCTCTGCTACGAGTGCAATGGCAAATTCTGTATTACGGGTTACGCCATATACACGCTTGAGAGCGAAATGAGCATCAGCTTTACTGGTGCTGGGGAGGGCGATAATAAATTGGTTCCCTTTATAGCGGCCGCAGAAGTCTTCTCCGCGTATAAGGAACGAGATAATAGTCCCAATTTGACGAAGAATTTGGTCGCCCGCCGGGTAGCCATATTTTTCATTTATATCGCTTAGATTGTTCACTGTAATACTCGCAATACACAAGTATTTTCCTTGTTCCTGATGATCAGTAATGAGTTTTTCCATGTGGGCTTGAACAAAACCGTAGGAATAGAGGCTGGTTAAGGCATCGGTTACAGGAAGAGGTTTTGATTCTTTAAAGAGTTTTTGCAGAGAAAACCGAAATTCAGACTGGTGAATATGTAAATTGGATCTGACATATAAATTTGTCATTTCAGCCGGATGGATCACGATATCCGATGCCCCATGAACATACGCCGCTTCGCGGTTGCTTTCGTTTTCAAGGACAAACAGTACGGGCATATTAAAGAGCCTGCTGTCTGTGCGTAAATCCGTACATAATCTTAAATGAACGTCGCCTTGACCAGAACCGATCATGATAACCGCATCAAAAGAACCACTGCGAAGATCTTCCAGCGCTGTGTCTGCCATCCTGCAGACATGAACCTTACATTTACGTTCTAACTGTAGAAGTATATCACCAAGTACTGCGCTTTGATTGCCCACCAGCAAAATATTTCGCATGCTATCATCTTCATTTATTTCACTAAAATCTGATTTGGTGAAACCATATAACGTTGTTGTTCCGGCCCGTCGGCGATATTCTTTTTTCATGATTTCGAGTCGGATCAAAGACTGAATACGCCGTCTAATTTCAAGATCACAGAAATTCACTGGCACCGATTGAATTTTTGACGGCTGAGGATTTTCACCAACAAACAATATGGGTAACTTCTTTTCGTTCAAAAAATCAATGCAGTCAGTTTGATCAATCTGTCCGCTCTCAGGTGCCACGACAATCACCAAATCGAAATTTGGATTGGCGTCGACAACTGATTTAAATTCATCAACGTGACTTAACCTCAAATCGAACCCTTCATCTGCCAAGCAATCAAATACGTTTGCGGCGGGTCCACTGGAAATGACTAGAATATTTGCTGATACAGGCATGATCTTCTTTTCAAATAAATATTTTTCGTATTTTGAACAGATATTCCTTAAGATAGTATTCCTAACTAAAAAATATAGAATTGATTTTAATAACTTTCATTTTTCAGCAAATGAATAAATGACAATCAAAATAAAAACAAATGCTTATGCAGGAGAAAACCAAGTGACCACCCCCACGTTTTTAGAAGGAAAACATGCCCTCATAACTGGAGCCTCTTCAGGTCTTGGCTGGCAATTCGCTTTAACACTTGCAAGGGCGGGTGCAAAAGTCTCCATCGCGGCCCGCAGTGTCGATAAACTAGAAAATTTGGCGAAAGAAATCGAAGCTTTTGACGGACGCGCTGTTCCTATCAAAATGGATGTAACAGATATCGAAAGCATTCAAAGCGGCGTAGCTGCAGCCGAAACAGAGTTGGGTCCGGTAAATATTCTCGTGAATAATTCCGGTGTTAGTGCGCTCGCCCCTTCGGATAAAATTTCTGAAGAAGATTTTGATATGGTCATGGATACCAACGCTAAAGGTGCATTCTTTGTGGCCCAAGCCGTTGGCCAGAGCATGATAAAGCAGGGTAATGGCGGCAAGATAATTAACATTGCCTCTGTCGCGGCCAATCGGGTTTTGAAGCAAAATATCGCTTATTGCATGTCAAAAGCCGCTGTAAAACATATGACCGCTGCACTTGCTGACGAGTGGGGACGTTATAAAATCCAAGTTAATGGTATTAACCCAGGGTATATCGTAACTGGGATTAATCGTGATTATTGGGAAACTGATCTTGGGAAACGCCTAATTGCGAGCTTGCCGGGGCGCCGGGTCGGTGATCCGCAGCATCTTGATGGGACACTCTTGCTTCTTGCAGGACCGGGCTCTGATTTCATGACAGGAAGCATGATCGAAGTTGACGATGGCTTAACAGCTCACGGATTCTAATGACTAGTGGGAAGTGAGCTTCGGTTTAAAAGCCTTAGTTCGCTTCCAATTGTGATGGCCGTAAATTAAGAGCAACAACAGCCATTTTTGCATCCTCGTCTTCCATGTCACTCATAGCTGCGAGTAACATGGCGGCACCTGTGACACCTTCTTTATGGGCAACCAGTTTACTGTGTCCAGCATCCATGGCTTCGGAAACGGTCTCTAAGTAGCATTCCTCTACCATGTCTTTAAGTGAGGCGTCGAGTTGTCCGGTCATATGTTAATCCCACACATCAATGTACACGTATTGTTTAAAACCATAGTGTAAATATTTTATGACAATTTTATAATAAATACAATTTTTCCACTTCTCTATTAATCCTATTTAATTACTTGTATGCAAACTAAATTTAGCAATATAATTACAAATGAAACTTTATTTGGAGGCGTGAATGACAAAACCACATGGTATTATTGCGGGAGGTGGCTTAGTTGGGTTGACGTTAGCCCTTGCTCTTCATCGCGTCGGTGTAAAAACACGCATCTTTGAAACAGCACCTGAAATTTTGCCATTAGGTGTTGGTGTGAACCTTCTTCCTCATTCCGTACAAAGCCTTGAAAAGTTGGGTCTTTTAGATGATTTAAAAGCCGTTGCTATTGAGACATCAAGTCTGAACTATTTTGCTGAAGATGGGAAAAAAATCTGGCAAGAACCAAGGGGATTAGCTGCGGGTTATAGTGTTCCTCAGTTGTCTATTCATCGTGGTGATTTCCATATGATATTACTGAAACACGTGAAGGAACGACTTGGCGAAGACGCGGTTTATAACGACCATCGTTTTCAAAGTTTTGATCAAGACGAAAATCAAATCATCGCCCATTTCACGGATCATTCCGGATCGAATACAAAGAACTCTGCCACTGCTGATTTTTTAATTGGCGCTGATGGCATAAATTCCAGATTGAGGAAAATCTTTTACCCTGATGAGGGGCCACCTCATTATTCAGGACAAATGCTTTGGCGTGGGGTTACTGAAATGGATCCCTATCTTGATGGGAAATCAATGTTCATGGCCGGCCATAATGATCTAAAGTTGGTAGCTTATCCTATTAGATCCGAGAGTACAAAGCGTGGGAAATCATACATCAATTGGATTGCAGAACGGCGTATTCCTTCCGACATGAATGCCAAGCAGGCTGATTGGAATGAAGCCGGTTTACTCGAAGAATTTATCCCATATTTCAAAGACTGGGATCTTGGATGGCTGGACATACAAAGTTTGTTTGAAAACGCGATTTCCGTTCATAAGTTTCCAATGATAGATCGGAACCCAATTCCAAGATGGAGTTTTGAACGGGCTGCGCTGATGGGCGATGCTGCCCATGCTATGTATCCAAATGGATCAAACGGGGTGTCACAAGGTGTGCTTGATGCAATGACTTTTGCTGAATTGATAGAACAAGGTGGAGATATTGTTCAGATTCTCAAATCTTATGAAGACGCAAGGTTAGAGCCGACCTCAAAGATCGTTCTGGCTAATCGTGAAACCGGGCCAGAACGGGTTATGCAAATGGTAAAAGACGCCTGCACTGGTGACTGCAAAGACGTACATACATGTGTTTCAGAAACTGTTTTGAAAGATGTTGCGAGTAGTTACAAAAAACTCGCCGGGTTTGACAAAAATGTCCTGAACAGTCAACGTTGAAACAACAGCGGGAGAGTGATCTTCTCCCGCTGTTAGTTGCATTCTCTGAGACAGATCTATTTGTAAATCAAAGTACCATCTTCTAGATCTGCTTCCGGTATTTCTGTTTTTTCTGCGTAATAATCTTGGCTAAATACCCAAGGTTGGCGGTCACCTTGTATTGGCATTTTATCCATATCTCGCAACAGATATCCGGCGTTGAAATTTTCCGGATCAACAAACGGCAACTCTGGCATTGATTTGTCTTTCTCGCGCAAATGTGGTGTCACCATGTTTACGCCTTTTTCGTCCATATGATTGAGGAGACGACAGACAAAGTCTGAGACTAGATCTGACCGCATTGTCCAACTGGTTCTCAAATATCCAAAAACCCACGCCATATTCGGAATTCCGGAAAATAGAATACCGCGATGGGCCCAAGTTTTTCCAAAATCAAGTTTTTCATCATCGATGATAAATTCGATATCACCGAGAATGCTCATATTGAAACCAGTTGCCGTTATGATGATATCAGCCTCAAGTTCCTCTCCGGACTTCAATTTAATACCGGCTTCGGTAAAGGTATCGATCGTATCCGTAACGACTGATGCGTTGCCAGATCTGATGGCTTTGAACATATCTCCGTCAGGAACGAACGCCAGCCTTTGGCGCCATGGGCGGTAACTGGGTGTGAAATGTTTGTCCACGTCGAAATCATCGCCCAAAAACATTTTGGCGGCTCCAAGGAGATCTTTTTTCAGACCATCAGGATCCTCAAAAGATCTATGCGTAACTTTCTTTTGTTCCGCAAGCACTTGTTTTCGCGCAATTTCGTGGATCCATTCGTCGGAAACTTCCAATTGGCGCAGTGTATCCACCAGTTCGTTCTTATTTGGTCTCGCAGCGAAGTAAGTCGGCGAGCGTTGCAGCATGGTAATATGCTCGCAGTCATCTGCCATGGAAGGGATTAACGTCGCTGCCGTGGCACCAGATCCAATCACAACAACCTTTTTACCCTTATAATCAAGGTCTTCCGGCCATGTTTGAGGATGTATTATTTCGCCTTTAAAGTTTTCAGATCCCGGAAAATCTGGTGTGTATCCTTCCGAATGACGATAGTACCCCTGACACATCCACAAGAAATTGCAGGTGAATGTTTGCAACTCGTCAGAACCTCCAACGGATACACCCAAAGTCCAGCATTTATTCTCGGTCGACCATTCCGCGCTCTTCACCTGATGTGAAAATCGAATGTGTTGTTGAAGATCATTTTCATCTAAGCTTTCGCCCAAATATTTGAGAATTTCATCGGCTTTAGCAATGGGAGGACCAGACCATGGTTTCCACTTATAGCCGAACGTATACAAATCACTATCAGATCTAATGCCGGGATATTTATGGGTGTGCCATGTGCCGCCAAAGCTGTCTTGTACCTCTAACATTGCAAAGGTTTTATCTTTGCATTGGTCTTTTAGATGGTAAGCCGCATTTATGCCCGATATTCCAGCGCCGACGATTAGAATATCGAAATGCTGTTCAGCCTGTTGATTCAATTGAGAAGAGTTAACTGCTACGTTCATAATGCCCCCTGGCAATCGTCTACAACGATTTTTTTTAATTATATAAATAGCATAAGGATGAATTTGTGCGTCGCAACAAAATTTTACCTAAATGTCGAACCTTCATCACATTTTGTAATTTTATTTCAAAATATGCATTGCGCATAAAAAAAGGTGTGAGTTCCAAAACCCACACCTTCTGAATTGAAAACCGTTTGTTGGATTATTTCCAGCCCTCAACCCCAGTCATGTCAGGAAGCTCGTGGGCGATCCCTTTATGGCAATCGATACAGGTTTTCTCGCCTGTAAACAGGAATGTTTGGTGGGCCGTTGCCGCTCGATCACTTTGAGCAGTAATATCCATGCCTTCAGCGCTATGACAATTTCGGCATTCCAGTGAATTATTAGCCTTTAACCGCTCCCATTCATGGCCTGCAAGTCGTCGTCGATTTGCGATAAATTTTTCCCGGGTATCGATGGTTCCAAATAATTTACCCCAGACTTCTTTCGATGCTTGCATTTTACGGGCGATCTTATCTGTCCAGTTATGAGGAACATGACAATCTGGGCACGTGGCCCGCACGCCGGAACGGTTGCTGTAATGGATAGTGGGCTTCAATTCAACAAACACATTGTCGCCCATTTCATGGCAACTGATACAAAAAGCCTCTGTATTCGTGATTTCTAGGGCGGTGTTAAAGCCACCCCAGAAAATGACACCGGCAACGAAGCCGCCAAGACTTAAAAACCCAATGGATAAATGTTTGGCTGGGCGGTTCATATTGACCCAAGTCGTGCAGACCAGCCGCCAAATTTTACGGACGATGCCAATCATTGTTTGGCCTTTCCATTTTTAAATATGTCTTCAACATCCATAAAGGTATTCTCTACGAGAGGTTTTGAATCCAGTTGAATAACATGACACTGGGTACAGAAATACCGTCTTGGAGATACGGTTGCCAGCACTTGGTTCTCTCGGTCCATAAAATGGGTGACGCTAACCATTGGGGCCTGAGACTCGCCAGTTCGGGTTCTTGCATGGCAAGACAAGCATTTGTTGGCGTTTTTACTAACTTCATAACCGCGAATGTGATGCGGAATGGTCGGCGGTTGTTCAGGATAGTTTCGGACCCGCCTTTGATCCGTATTCTCCACTTTTGGCATTGCAGGTGCATTGGTTTCTTCAGAAATGACGCTGCCACCCCGTAGTGTGATCAGCTCCTCAGAGAAAACAGTTCCGGCTAAGCCTGACAAAGTAATTAAAGCAACTGCAGTTAAACCAGCAATTTTTCTCATCACTTATACCCTCCCTGTAGCGACGACTTTTACCGCGCACTTTTTGTAATCAGTTTGTTTGGAAATCGGATCTGTGGCATCCAGTGTTACTTTATTAATCAACTGGCTCGCATCAAACCAAGGAACAAAAATCAAACCAACAGGGGGTTTATTCCGTCCACGTGTTTCTACTCGGCTAATAATTTCACCGCGTCTGGAGATGACCTTAACTTCTTGGCCTCTTCGTAAATTGCGTTTCTTAGCGTCTGTCGGATGCATAAATACAACTGCGTCCGGAAACGCCTTATAGAGTTCAGGAACCCGCTGGGTCATTGATCCAGAATGCCAATGCTCAAGCACTCGGCCAGTAGATAACCACATATCATATTCTTCATCGGGACTTTCTGCGGCAGGCTCATACGGCAAGGCAAAGATGACTGCACGGCCATCGGGCTTACCATAGAATTCAAAACCCGTACCTTTTTTCACATACGGGTCAGATCCTTCACGGAAACGCCATTTAGTTTCTTTTCCGTCAACGACAGGCCATCTTAGGCCGCGTTCTTTGTGATAAACGTCAAAGGGAGCCAAGTCATGGGCATGACCACGGCCAAACGTGGCATACTCTTCAAATAAGCCTTTTTGCAGATAGAAACCGAAATGATTGGCTTCGTCATTGGCGTAATCTTTGTTGGTTTCTGAAAGCGGGAACTTATCCACGTTGCCGTTTTTATACAGAACCTCATAAAGGGTTTTACCTTTGAATTCTGGATTGGCATCCAACACTTCTTTTGACCAAACTTCATCGGTCGTAAAGCGTTTTGAAAATTCGACCAGTTGCCACAAATCAGATTTAGCACCATCGGGGGCATCAACCAATTGTTGCCAGAATTGAGTTCTGCGTTCTGCATTACCGTAGGCACCTTCTTTTTCTACCCACATAGCTGTTGGCAAAATTAGATCGGCAGCACCTGCTGTTACCGTGGGGTAGGGGTCAGAGACCACAATGAAGGCTTCAGGGTTACGATAACCCGGCAAAGTCTCTTCATTCATGTTAGGAGCCGCTTGTACATTATTATTGCACTGGACCCAGTAAGCGTTGATCTTACCATCTTTCAACATGCGGTTATGTTGAACAGCATGATAGCCGGGTTTCGGCGGTATAACCCCTGACGGGATTTTCCAAATCTTCTCCGCAATGGCTCTATGTTTAGGATTTTTGACCACCAAATCCGCAGGCAACCGATGAGAGAAGGTTCCAACTTCACGAGCTGTACCGCACGCGGATGGTTGGCCCGTTAGTGAGAACGGTGAGTTACCGGGTGTTGAGATTTTCCCAACCAACAAATGAATGTTGTAAATCAAGTTGTTTGCCCAAACACCGCGCGTGTGCTGATTAAAGCCCATTGTCCAGAAAGAGACTACTTTCCGTTTTGGATCAGCATACAATTCTGCAAGTTCAATCAGACGGTTTTCAGGAACACCTGACAGTTCAGATGCCATCTCTACAGTGTAGTCGGATACGAAGGCTTTATATTCATCGAAGCTCATCGGCTTAGAGCCACCTGCTTTATCGGCGTTCTTCGCTTTTTTCTGCAATGGATGTTCGGGGCGAAGACCATAGCCAATATCATCATTACCACGTCTGAAATTAACGTGTTTTGAGACGAAATCTTTATTCACTTTGTCATTTTGAATGATGTAGTTGGCGATGAAGTTGAGGATCGCCAAATCTGTTTGCGGACTAAATATCATTGGGATATCAGCCAGATCAAAACAGCGATGCTGATACGTGGACAGAACAGCTACTTTCGTGTCTGGCGCGCTCAAACGCCTGTCGGTAAGACGGGTCCAGAGAATAGGGTGCATCTCCGCCATGTTAGAGCCCCAAAGTACAAAAGCGTCGGTGGCTTCAATATCATCATAACAGCCCATTGGCTCATCAATACCGAATGTGCGCATAAATCCGCCAACAGCTGATGCCATACAATGGCGGGCATTTGGATCAATGTTGTTAGACCCAAAACCGGCTTTCATCAGTTTTGATGCGGCGTAACCTTCCCAGACTGTCCATTGGCCAGAACCAAACATACCAATTGACGTTGGGCCGTTCTTCTTAATGGCAGCTTTGAATTTCTCTGCCATGGTGTCCAATGCCATATCCCAAGAAACAGGGGTGAATTCACCATTTTTGTCGTATTTTCCGTCGGTCATACGAAGAAGCGGTGTAGTCAGTCTGTCTTTGCCATACATGATTTTGGATAAGAAATATCCTTTAACACAGTTTAGTCCGCGGTTAACTTCGGCTTTAACATCTCCGTGTGTGGCGACAACTTTGCCTTCTTTTGTGCCAACCATGACACTGCAACCGGTACCGCAGAAGCGGCAGGCAGCTTTTGACCATTTGAGGTTGGTTTCATCGCTATCAGTGACAAGGTTTGAAGCATTTGCCTCACCTTGAATACCGGCAACACCGGCAGCAACGGCAACAGCGTTTGCTTTGATATAATCGCGTCTGGTTAGTTTCATAACGTAGTCTCCAGCCCAATACTTGACGGTAAGTCTTTTTGTTGTTGGTTTAATTCATGTTGATCATCTAATTCTTGATGTTGATAAACAGGCAGCAGGGAAAACACCCCTTCAATTTCTTGAATCTGCTCTGTGATTTTCATCAGCTCGCTCATTCCGGGCGCATCGATTAGCACAACGGCTTTTCCGCGCGGATCGCTTAACGGCACATCCGCAAATTCAATTTCCTTAATGGCATTACAAACCGCCTCGACTGCTTCTGGCGCCATTTGTGCGACCAGGCTGGAGACGTAATAGGCTTCGCTCATAGTGAAGGTCCTTTTGGTAAACTTAATGCTGTTTGAGGAGTTACGGCAATTGAGGATGAGGGGCAGATCGACACACACGCTCCGCAACCCGTACAGTCTTCGAGAGAAATTACAGGTGTTGGTATGGCTGAAGTCACATAATGGAAGGTAATGGCCTGTGTCTCGCAATGATCTTGGCAGGACTGACATTGAACGGCATTCATGGCGAAACAATCATCCGCAATTACAGCTTTCAAATCCCACGCAGTGTGTGGATTGGTACTGATAAATTCAAAAACGGGTTCTGGACAAGTTTGCACACAATCAGAACAGAAAGTGCATTCCCCATCTGAAAAATTGACCGTTGGAAAACCATCCTTGTTTTTGACAATGATATTCTCAGGACAAGCGTCCAAGCATTTGTCACATTGACTACAGGAATTGATAATTGTTCCAGGAATTGTCCAAGGTAATTGAGGTAATTCGGCTTTACTATGCCTATTAAGGTTTCCGCCACGCAAGAATGCACGACGTGAAACAGGGGCCTGATTGTTGTCCATCGGCATTGCTTAACTCACTGGCGGTCCGCTAACGTACATCTGGTAGGCCCAAACTGAAAATCCATAAGCACCAACTAATCCCACTGTTAAAGCGGGTATCAGGACAAAAGATAAAAAGACGAATAATATCAACTCTAGCTTTTTGGGATTTGTCACTTCTTTCAACTCTGTACTCTGCATTTTAAGCACCTCACTTTTTAATTGAACCCTGTATGCGCCAATTAGATACTTCTGCATTGATTTGAATCATTCCTTTTAATTAGCACATTATGATAGATGGAAAAAGGCTGCCCTCATGGGCAGCCTTTTAATTTCGTAATTCACTAATTTTTTAGGCTGTTTTTACATTTTCCAAAAATTGACTAATCTCGTTGTCAAATGTAGTTGCGACAACATTCATTTTTTGGGCTGTTTCTTTCAACATATTGGATGTCTGCGTTCCATTTTCGGCACCGACCCGAATTTCTTGTACACTTTCAGAAACTTCATTTGCACCGCCTGCAGCCTGTTGAACGTTCTTGGATATTTCGCCGGTTGCGGCACTTTGTTCTTCAATGGCAGCCGAAATTCCAGTTGTAATACCGCTAATTTCATTGATGACATTCCCGATGGTCGTCATCACTGAGACAACTTCTCCTGTAACCGTTTGCATATCGGAAATTTGAACGCTGATTTCTTCAGTTGCTTTTGCCGTTTGATTTGCAAGGGATTTAACCTCACTGGCAACAACTGCGAACCCTTTGCCTGCATCACCTGCGCGAGCGGCTTCGATTGTGGCATTTAGGGCCAGTAAATTGGTTTGATTGGCAATATCTTGAATAAGATCGACGACCGTTTCAATTTTTTGTCCTGCTGAAGTCAAATCTTCAGCAAATTTTGAGGCCTTGTTTGCATCTCCAACAGCAGCCCCAGTCACTTCAGCTGATTTTTGGATCTGTCCGTTAATTGCATTAATTGACGCACTTAGCTCTTCGGTCGCGGAAGCAACGGAATTAACGTTACTTGACATCGTATCGGATCGCACGCTAACGCTATTTGCGAGTGTACCAGTTGTTTCAGCTTGCTTCGACATGCTGCCGGCAGCGGTATTAAGTTCGTTTGTTGCATTTTTCAACTCATCCATATTTTCTTTAACTTTGATATCAAAGGCAGAGACGAGTTTGGTCATTTGCTCAGATTTTCGAACTTGATCCGCCATTGCGCGTTCTCGAACTTCAGTTTCTTCGCGCTCCTTCTCCAACTCTTCTTTTTGCCTTTGTTCCTGGCGTTGGCGTGATTCTTGGCGGGAAGTTTTAGCCTCATTCGCCAATCGCTCATTTTCAACTGAATTAGCTTTAAACACATTCATGGCTTTTGCCATATTGCCAATTTCATCGGTTCTATCGGCAGCGGGAACCTCTGTTCCGAGATTTCCTTCAGCTAGACCGGACATTGCCTCAGCAATATTCAAGATCATTCTTGAAATTCCCTTCGATAACAGAAGTGAAATGGTTATCATAAAGACGGCGACACCGATAAGTGCGGAAACAATCATTGTTGCTATCGTAGCCGTAATTTCTGACGACTCCTTGGTCGCCTGATCTACTTTTTTTGTATAAAAATCATCTATTTCAAGGTTTGCGGCGACTATTTCTTTAAAGGCGACAGACATTTCTTCTTCTGTGGAGCTAAGGGCTAACCATGACGCCGTCATCTTCTTAAAACCTGACTGGTACAATACCATTTTTTCAGTAAGGAGAGCCTTGTGTTCGCCTTCAATATCACTGGACTGTAATTGAGCTAGAAACTCCGCATTCCGTTTGTCCATTCGACCAATATATTTGGCGTTAGATCGCAACATGAAATCTTTTTCGTGCCGACGCATCATCAGCATTGTGATCGTAAGGGTTTGTATATTTTCGTGTTTTAGTGTCTCTTCAATTCCATGAACCGCTTTTCGAAGAGAGCCTTGTAATCCCTGTTTTTCATCGAGCCCCAGAATAGCAATTTCTTTGACGGCCTTTGAAAATAAATTATCAAACTTCGTAACGCTGGCGCCTAACGTTTCAAGCTTAGAAATTTCCTCTTGATCATTTGATTTAGTTTTCAGGTTTTCGACTATGTTTTGCAGTTCCTCTACTTCTTTTGCGTAGACCTCTAATACGTGAGCCTTTTTCTGTGCCACATATTCTTTTTCATGACCGCTCGCCGATAGAATTAACCTGTCGATTTTTCTAGAGGCATCAAGATCGGCTCGAGAAGAGAGATATTCTCCGACGGCAGCTTTGTTTTCGGAGGTTCCTACAAAGAAGATCCCTGCGATAATAGCAAGTCCAAGAATTGTTATGATGATGGGAATGGATAGTTGAATACGGATTGGAAATCTGGAAAACATGGTGACCTCTAACGTGTCGAACTAAAATTAAATTATTGTGATTTTAAGTATATTAGCTTTACAAGTTGTCAAGTAATTCACCGAGTTAAAGGACGTTTTTCGCGTGTGACAATTTATAAATGTGCATGTTATTTTAAAAACAACTTTTGGTTTTGATGGACTGAAAAATAATTTCTTAGGTCTTCTGGTATCCTAGAAACCTTTTTTTGTTTGAGACGAACACCCCAAATATTGTTAACGTCCTGCTCATTAAACAATACGGAACCTACGACCAATATTTGGTAAGTTGCCCTTAAGTATTCCAAGCATCGAACCTAATCCTTTATTCTTTAATGAATTTTTACTAATTGGCTTTAATCTAATGTAAGAGCGATTACGGCAGTCCAAACATGAGTTTTCAAAAATTAGAATGACGATGTCTCTGGAGCTAAGCGATTCTGGTGAAAATAGAAAACCTCAGTACTAAACAGAAAATTTTTGGTGGTATTTCAACACCAACAATTTTACTGCTGTTGCTCGGCATTCTGGTGACATACAATATCAATGAAATCGTTGCGACGAACCATGAAGTGGACCATACCCATCGTGTTCTTGATGGCATGGCCGGTGTTGCACGGTCTGCCGTTGATATGGAAACTGGAATGCGGGGATATTTGCTCTCTGGAAAGGATGATTTTCTCGAGCCATACAATTTAGGTGAAAAACGAGCATTTAAAGGAATTACTACACTCCAGGAAATCGTCAGTGATAATCCTGCCCAAGTCCAGAAACTCGAGAAGATGTGGGACATTCTTAATGAATGGCGCAAGAACGTAACTGAACCCAATATTGCATTGCGTCGAAATATAGCTGAATCAAAATCCATTGCAGATCTTGCAACGCTTGTTGGTAAAGCCAGGGGTAAAGTCTTTTTCGACGAATTCCGGATCAAAATTTCAACCTTCATTCGTCGAGAAAAGAAACAATTAGAAGAGCACGGAAACGAGAGCCGTAATGCGCATAAACTCGTTGAACAGAAATTAGTGGACACACAGACTACCGGAGGCTGGGTTAAACACACAGTTGGTGTTTTGGACAACATCGATAATATTTTCACTAATGTTATGAGTATGAAAACCGGCGTGAACGGATACCTATTAATTGGTGAACAGAGTTTATTAACCCCATACCTTAATAGGGAACAATTGTTTTATAAAAAATTGAAAGCTCTTTCCCAACAGGTTTCTGATAATCCAGCGCAAGTTATTCGGCTAAAAGAGATTGGCAATATCATCGATATTTGGAGTGAGACCGTAGCTAAACCGTCTATCGATTTACGATATCAGGTGAATGAAGGTACAAGAACTTTAAATCATATAGCTGAACTCGGGGCACTCCAAAATGAAAAGGTGTTGTTTGACAACTTTTTCGCAGAAATTCGAGCTTTTAGGGCTGTTGAAGCTACCCTACTTCAGAACAGATTAACCGAAGATCTCGCTACAAATAGAGTTGCTGCCGACAAATTGAATGTCCTGTCTTCCAATGAAAGTAACGTTCTATTGAGTAATGAGATAATTCGCTCAGCTATAACATTGTTGTCCTCCGCTGTTGATATGGAAACCGGCATGCGTGGATATTTGCTCACTGGTAAAGAGCCTTTTTTGAAACCTTATAGAGACGGTGCGTTCAGTAGTCTTAATGAAACTCGAAATCTGGTCTCACTACTTGCAAAAAAGTATCAAACTCCTGGTCAAACAGTTATTTTTAATGACCAACAACATTTATTGGTAGAGATCACGAAAACGCTGAATAATTGGAAAACGATTGTCGCTGAGCCAACAATTAATCTCCGCCGGGAGGTTGGGGATTCTAAAACTCTGAAAGACATGTCAGAACTTGTTGGGGAAGCAAATGGAAAACAATATTTTGACCAATTTCGTTTACTTATCCAAGAATTTGAAGATGAAGAACGGCGCCTGATGAATCTCAGAGTTGCCGCGACACATATAAAAACAGAGGACACCTATTGGCAGGTATGGATAGCACTTACCGGCAGTATTTTGATTGGAATTATTCTTACTGTTATAATTGGGAACAATATAGCAAACCCTTTGTCAAATATGACCCTCGCAATTCAGAGATATACAGAAGGTGAAACAAATATTCGAATTTTCGATACTAACCGAAAAGACGAAATTGGATTTCTCGTCAAAGCATTCAACCAATTTACAACTGATCTCATAGAAAAAGATAAACGTGTTGCTAGTGAAAATGAAATACGTAAAGAGGCGGAAAATAAAGCGCTAGCCGCTAGTCGTGCCAAATCAGATTTCCTATCCACAATGAGCCATGAAATTAGAACTCCCTTGAATGGTGTTCTCGGTATGACGCAGCTCCTACGCGACACCGATCTTAATGACGAACAACGAACTAAGGTTGAGACCATACTGTCAGCAGGGGAATCCCTTTTGGCGATCATTAATGATGTTCTGGACATGAGTAAGATTGAAGCTGGAAGTGTTGAACTTGAAAATATCCCATTTGATTTAAAAGATCTTACGTCTTCTTTGATCAATAGTTATTTATATCGCGCCGAGGAGTTAGGCGTTGATTTCAACCTTGAATTCGATACTGGTTCCGTTTCAATCTTCGGCGGCGATCCTGTCCGTTTACAACAAATACTTGTGAACCTTTTGAGCAATGCTTTCAAATTCACAGAAAGCGGCAGTATTACACTTAAAATTGGCTTGCTTGAGGCAGACAATTCAGATTCAATTGACGAGGCAGGTCACACTGTTCGCATCGATGTTAGTGATACTGGAAAGGGAATTTCTCCAGACCGGTTACCAGATATTTTTCACGCTTTTTCGCAAGAAGATGAAACTATTACAAGAGAGTTTGGTGGTACCGGTCTCGGTCTAGCAATAGTTCATAATCTTGTTGAAATGATGGGCGGGAATATTTCAGTGACAAGTGCCCCGCTCAGCGGAACACAATTTAAACTGCTTATCCCATTTGAGCAGGTAGATGAAAACGAAATCGAAAATATTGTTCA
>CAJXWA010000035.1 GCA_913062525.1 uncultured Alphaproteobacteria bacterium
GTATCAAGACCTTCATTAAGGGATTGAGTGACTTTAGTTTGCAAATCGGTGAGCTGATCAGAAATTGCAGTAGCACCTGACATTGCCATACTGATAGACGCTGAACCGAAGTTCAAGCCTTCTTGAACGGCTTTCAAGCCACCAATATCACCGCGCATACCTTGTGAAATCACGAAAGTAGACGGATCGTCAGTTGCACTACCGACCTTCAAGCCCGATTGGATCTGGCTTTGAATGGAAGAAAGGTTGTTTTGTGTGCTTGAGAGTGACCGAAGTGCGGCCATTGCATTGGCGTTAGTATTGACTGAAAAAGCCATAATATAAATCCTCAATTCTAGAGTTGTCGCTGTGCGACGAAATCGGCCCGTTTGAGCCCTGGTTCACTTTGAAACCGTTCGAGGACTATCGGCTGGAAGACCTTAACAACTTCTTAATTGAGTGTATTTGTGACTGTTTGAGGTTAGTGTTTTTTTAGAAAATTGTCTTTAACTAATTGAAATTATTAGAAAAATTAAAATTTAATAATAATTTCCCTCGTATGGATAGTATTTTAGTAAAAATTAAATTAGCAATTTATGCATATAATTGAAATTTGGGTTTCGCTTACTGAAGAAATGGCGGAATTGTGAGGATGCAGCAGATTTGAATGGAAGTGGATCAGGCCATTATGCCTTCCGAATCAAATCACAAAAATTATAGATAAGGTTTGAAGACAAAAAAAGGGCCCCTAATAGGAGCCCAGTAGATTTAGATGAAATTGTCAGCCTGGAAAAAAGGTTAGGCCATAGCTTGCCGTACCTGATCGACTTCCATGTTTGGAGTGGTAGGAGCCTGAAGTCTAGGGCGATGGCCAGATTTCGATAAACCTTGCATAATGTCTTTGTTCACCTCGATGAGTGGTGCAAGGTCAGCTTTCCGGTGAATTGCTAGTAAGCTATGTTTTTCCACCCAGATTGCGAGAGAAATTAGACCTGCTTTTAGCTGTGGGGCTAAATGGTTGTGTTCTGATGAAAGGTCAGCTCTCAAGGTGAGCCATAGCTGTGAATTTCTAAAGGCTGCATTAATCTGGTCGTTTGCAGTTGCTGTGAGCGACATGGCGAGTTCGAGCTCACGAGTGATTTCTGCAAAAAGGCGATATTCGGTTTGGATGGGTTTTTCTGTGGCCGAGTTGGCCGTTTTATATGCTTCGTAACGCATTGAGCTACTCCTGTTCCTTGAAAGCCAATCAGAATTCGATTGAAAATACGAATATGGAAAATGAAAAGGCGACCCTGTTTAAGGCCGCCTTCATCATTTTGCTGATTAACGGAACAGTCCCAAGATAGACTGAGAAGCCGCGTTCGCAATTGACAGAGACTGGATGCCCAGTTGCTCTTTCGTTTGCTCTGATTGTAATTTAGCAGAAACTTCTGCCAAGTTAGCATCAACCAGAATACCAAGACCTTCTTCAAGAGTATCGGTCAGAGTTTGAGTAAACTCAGCCTGACTTTCTAGTCTGTTAGAGAAAGTACCTAGCGTCGTAAGAATGCCACCAATCGCAGTTTTCGCTGCGGTTAGAGCAGCAGTGGCACCGCCACCAGCATTCGCCTGGGTTATACCACCAGACGCGATACCCGTAAGATCAACAGTTAGTGACGCGTCACCACCTGCAGAAATTGAAATCGTACCGTCATCGCCCAAATTCACGGTCAAACCTTGTTCCCGCATCACAGTGGCAAGCGTTCCAACCTGTGCACTGGTTGAGGCACCGCCTTGGTCAATAGTAACCGCGTGAACAAATATATTGTTCGCTTCATCGACAGCTTCTGTAAGTGTTTGACCACCCGCATTGTCAACAAATTCAAAAATGTGTGTTTCGCCGCTAAAGGTAACCGAAATATGATCACTGGTTGCCGCAAATGCAGCCGTATTGTCCAGTGTTAATTCAACCGCGAAACTGGCAAGATCGAGGGCTGCAAGTCCCAAGCCAGTTGTACCTGCATCGACTGCTGTGAAGGTAATAGCTGCCCCACTCAGGCCAGTTACAACGTTCAGTGATGCCGTTGTTGTACCGTTGTCAAGCAGGTTAGTTCCGTTGAATTCAGATGAAGCAACGATTGTCTGAATTTGCGCCAGCATTTCATCAGCTTCTGACTGCAAAATTGTCGTATCAAGACCTTCATTAAGGGATTGAGTGACTTTAGTTTGCAAATCGGTGAGCTGATCAGAAATTGCAGTAGCACCAGACATTGCCATACTGATAGACGCTGAACCGAAGTTCAGGCCTTCTTGAACGGCTTTCAAGCCACCAATGTCACCGCGCATACCTTGTGAAATCACGAAAGTTGACGGATCGTCAGTTGCACTACCAACCTTCAAGCCTGATTGGATCTGACTTTGAATAGTAGAAAGGTTGCTTTGTGTGCTTGAGAGTGACCGAAGAGCGGCCATAGCATTGGCGTTAGTGTTTACTGAAAAAGCCATAATATATTTCCTCATTTTAGAGTTGTCGCTATGCGACGGACTTGACCCGTTTGAGCCGTGGCTTGCTTTGAAGCCGAGGATCATTATTGAGGAAAGTTCTTAATAAATCATGAAGCACTAATAAATTGAACTACTAATTTACTAATTCAGTTATTTAGTGTTTTAAATAATTATGAATATTTATAATAAGAGTCTGCTGATGCGGCCCATAGTGTTTGACTGAAAGTCCAAAATATGGCTGAAATGTGCGGAATTATCCGCAAAAGCGAAAAGCTTTGCGTTTCGATAAAACACGGAATTTGGCGTTAAAGGGGGCTGGTGGGCTTGGTGTATTGTCGAGGGAAGGTTGAGCGCGCACCCTCTCATCCCATCGGTAATTAGCGCAGGGGCAGGTGCGTTAGCATCGCTTGTGGTTATTCAAGCAAGAGGATGTGTTGTAACTTTGGGGGTATGTGAAGGCGCGTTAAGCTGTGGCGGTTTCTTTTATGAGTTTTTGCAAAATCTTAAGGGCGTTGTAGAAATTCTTTTCACCAATAAGACCGACAACTTCAAATATAATGTCCCGTGTCGGGATGTCGTCGGTGGATAAAAATGCCATTTGAGCGGCTTCTTGGAAGTTTTTGTAATGGTCTACATGGTTTTCAGGTTCGATATACATCATCTGAACCTGCATATAGACATTATGTATGGGTGTGGTGACCTGGTCAGGGAGGAGAATATCTCGCTCCCGCATAATAGAGGCGTCATTATCAAGGGAGAAATGCATGGCTTTGCTACTGGTGTTGGTAAGTACAGCACCATTTACAATTATTTTTTCCCCGGCCGGAATACGAAATTTCAATGACATATCGGTTTAGCCCCCAGTCTCACTTATACGCGGTTTAGTAACAATAATCGCAACACTACAAAAATGCGACCTTTTGTTTCGTTTCACACGCATCCCTAAAAACCACATTATATATATAGGGTTATTATGCAAACGCTTATCCCCAATAAGGGCGATAAATTAGAAAACTGAAATTTTATTGGCTGTCAAAAAATAGGTTTCATTCACTCATTTGAGGTATGACAATGTTTGTGCCTGTCTTTACATTCGCCGACAATCGTAGGCGTACTTTTCTAAAAAATGTATGCCCTAAACTAATTGAGTGCTGTCGCAGTTTCGGCAGATGGTAAAGGGATTAAGAATAATATGGCTAAATCAGTAAACGGCGTTGTAAGTGGTAGTTCAGACGGTACAGTAGTTGTTGTCGAAGCAGGTCAAAACATCCTCCTTGATGTAACGAGCCCAGATCTTGTTGTCTTTTCTCAAGACGGTAGTGACCTTATTATTACGTCAATTGCTGATGGCAGTAAGATTGAACTTGAAGGCTTCTTCTCCCAAGCCGGTAGCGAACTTCCTCCTCAACTGACGCTTTCTGATGGATCTGTTATTACAGCTGCTGATGTTACCGGATTGGTCGAAGCCTTTGATCCGGGTGCAGTCGCGCCTGCGGCCGGCGGCGGCGCTGGTGGTGCTGGCGGCGGTGCTAGCTTTAGTGCTTACGAAGATGGCGGTATCGGTGAAGGCATTGGCATTGATGGTCTTCTTGATCCAACAGCTCTTGGTTTCCCCGCCGACGCACCTGTCGAATTTCTAGTCGCTCTTCCGGGGCAACCTCAATTCCTCCTCAACGAAATTGGTCTTGGCACGGATCTGTTTGGGAGCGGCCAAGAAAAAAGAGAAGGTCTAAGTGATCTTGAACAACAGATGGCTGAGCTTGGGAACGGTGCGGTTAATGCGTTTCTTGAAGCCGCTTCTGGTGAAGAAGTTGATTTCCTAGAGCTTCGTAACAATACAGGTTCCGATCAGTCTACTGGTGGTAATGGCCCGTCAACTGTTGGAGAAGGTGTCACAACCATTTCCCTTATCGGCCCAGAGGGGGAGCCTGTCTCTTTTGACCTGCCAAATGTAACAGTGCCATCTGGTGGTCATTTGTTGATTTTGCAAGCAGATCCAAGTGATGAAGCTGGATCTGACGTTTCAACGCTTTATCTTGTATTCAACGCAGATGGCGACATTGTTGGCGGAGGTCCGTTAGACGCTTCTGGTGATTGGCCGTTAGGTAACGACACAACTGAGCCAGTTGGTGTTCTTGTAACATGGTCTTTGGGCGGTGATGTTGGTCAAGTTGACACTTTCCTTGCCAATGGCGCCGAGTTCGAACCCTTAACCCTGAATGATAACTGGGCTGGTGTTCCTGAAGAAACGGCAGCCCTTGATATCTTCGGTGATAGCGCAACTTTTAATGGCCAAATTTCAACACAAGAAGAAGTCAGCGATCCGATCTTTGACAACTATGCACCCGTAACGCTGGACGATTTAGTTGCCGCGGGCCCGCTTGGAGAAGATTTCTTTCACGATATTTCAGCCAATAATATTTTTGCCCGTGTTGATAACCACGATTCAGACACTGCTGGCGACTGGACAACTGGCGCCACGCCAACGGCGGGCTCAGTGAATAATTCTATTGGGCCTGTTTTCGGCGGTGCAATCAACGTCGACAAAGATCCGACAAACAGCAGTCAAGAAACTGCTCAGAACCTAGATGCTGTGTTTGGTGTAGCTGTAGATCCAAATGTGGCTAATTCCGGAACTGCCGGCCATGTATCTGTCTCCGGTGAAGGTACGGGCTCTTTTGATTGGTATAGTTTCACAGTGCTTGCTGATGGAACACGGGTTGTTCTGGATATCGACGAAGGTGCTGGCGGCGGCGCTGGTAACGGTGATACGGAATTGTTCCTCTATGATGCCGATGGTAATCTAGTGGACCAGAATGATGATCATGGGTGGGACGCGGGTTCGTCTACTGGCTTGGATTCGCAAATTGGTACTGTTCTGCCAGCAGGCGTTTATTATGTCGCTGTTGGTGAATTTCCATCTTCTGATAGCTCAGGTCCTTTCAATCCAGGCGGTAACATGCTGGATCCGGGTACGACTTACACTTTACACATCTCTCAAGACCTTGGAATAATCGATCCAAACCCACAAGACCCATACAACGACGACATGAACCCAGGTCAGCCAACGGGTCCAGAAGCAACTGCAGATGAAGAATTGGACAATAACGGCCAAAACATCATTATTGTTGGCGAGAACGAAGGTGAATTCCTAAACACTGTCACTGGCGCCATTGAAGGCGGCCGTGCGCAGGACTTCCTTGTTGGCGGCGAAGGCAATGACATTCTCGCTGGCGGTGCTCACAACGATTACCTCGAAGGTGGTTCAGGCAACGACATTCTAGAAGGTAACTCTGGCGGCGATGTTCTCATCGATGATCAAGGCATGGACATCTTAATTGGTGGCTCTGGTACTGATGTGATTTTCGGTCGCCGCGGTGCAGGTGAAGAGGAAGAACGCGGTAACGATTTCTCCAGATTCCTTCCTGACGGCCCTGAAGGCACGGAAATTGGTAATGAAGCTGGCGCGACTGAACACGGCACAGGCGATCTTCTGATCGGCGATGACCTTTATTTCAGTGGCGGTTACGGTAATGACCAAGGCCCACCAATGGGGCCAGGTGATTTCATGTATGGCGGCTTTGGTAATGATCAAGCCTTCGGCGATCCCCAAGATTACATGCGCGATATTATTGTTGCTGGCGACGGTGACGATGTGATCTTTGGCGATAATGCCCATATTCCTGAATATTACCTTCAAGGCGGTCCGGGCCTTATCTTCTTAAATCTAGATATTTGGTATTAAGCATATAATAATCCCTATGATTTCGTAGACGGAATGCGCTCCGAGGTTGAGTTTTACTATGGCGGCGCGGACTTGATTTATGGCGGCTGGGGCAATGATGTGATCTTTGGCCAAGGCGGGGATGACTTGATTCTTGCCGGTCACGGCGAAGACGTTGTTGCTGGTGGTTCCGGTAATGACATCATGCGCGGTAATGATGGTGACGACAGCATGTTCGGTGGTTTTGGCAACGACACTATGCATGGCGATGCTGACGACGACTTCATGGAAGGCAATGAAGATGACGACATCATGTATGGTGGCACGGGCTACGACGACATGTACGGTGGCTCTGGCGAAGACCTAATGTATGGCGGCAATCAAGCCGATGACATGTTTGGTAATTACCAAGATGACACCATGTTTGGTGGATCCGGTAATGATCTCATGGACGGCGGATCTGGCAATGATCTCATGTTCGGCGACAGCGGCCAAGGCGGAGCTGTTGGCGACAACGACATCATGTACGGCCGTAACCAAGACGACACAATGTTCGGTGAAGGCGGCCATGACCGCATGTACGGCGGCAACAACGACGATGACATGTTCGGTGGTGATGGCAATGACCAGATGTATGGCGGAAATGGCCGTGATCTGATTAAAGGCGATGCTGGCAATGATCGTCTCTTTGGCGGTGAAGGAAACGACACTGTTTGGGGCGGCAGCAACAACAATGGTAATGACGGTCCAAACTCTAGCGGCGACGATTATGCCGACCTTGGCGGCGGTAATGACCGTTTCGACGATAATTTCCTAAACAGTGGATCTGACACCGTTTACGGCGGATCTGGTAACGATAAAATCTGGACAGGTGACGAAGCCGATACACTCGACGGCGGAAGTGGACGTGATAGCCTCTACGGCGAAAACGGCGACGACTATATGGATGGTGGGTCTGACAACGATCTCATGAAAGGTGGCCGCGGCGCCGACGATATGTTTGGCGATAGTGGCTCCGATAGAATGTTCGGTAACGATCAGAATGACTTCATGATGGGTGAAGCTGGCAACGATTTCATGGACGGTGGTAAACACGACGATACCATGAGCGGCGGCGCTGGGAACGATGATGTCAACGGTGGTAAAGGCAACGATACGCTTCGTTGGACCATGGCAGACAACACACCCGGCACTTTTGATGACTATGACGGTGGCGACGACAGTGACACCCTGGAGCTTTACTTCACGGATGCTGAGTTTGCAGCAAATGAAGAGGCAATTGCCCTTTTCGCAAATACAGTTGAAGCAACGGGCGCTGGCACCCTCACTATTGGTGGCCGGACGCTGACTGCAACTAACATGGAGTTTGTTGCAGTTCATACGGATGATGGTACTGGCCCGGTAGAAATTCCGGTTCTGATCGACGATCTGATCACGACAGATGAAGACACGGATGTTACGCAAACCATTACATCAACGCCCGCGACACTCGGTCAGGACTTTATTCCAAACGCACAAACAACGACGTTTGATACGCCTGGTGATGTGGTTTTGACACTTCCTCTTATTGGCGCTGCACCACTTACTTTTGCGAGTGCTGATTGGGTTCAAGTTGGCGATGTTTGGACAATGACTTTGACTGATGGTGATGATGAGTATGGCTCTCTTGTCTTTAATGCCAATGATCCAGAAGCTGTGACGGTTACGTTGGACATTCCAGAAGAAGACTATTCTCCTTGGGATCCATTGGATGACGGCGATGTTGCAACAGCAGTATTTGATTACTCAGCTTCTGTTGAAGGATCGGAAAGCGCTACAGTTACAATCAACATCAATGGCTCAAATGACGATCCCGTTGCTGCTGATGACATTGTGATCACAAATGTACTTGAAGGCGGTATTCTTATTCCGAAATCAGCATTGCTGGCAAATGATGAAGATATCGATGAAGGTGATGAACTTACAATCGAAGGCGTGACAGACCCATCGGCTATCTTTGATGATGACTTCATTCTTAATCTCCCAGGTGATAACCGGATTACTAACGGAAGTTTTGAAGATCTTGATGGTGCCGATTTGAATAGAGGTCATGGATCTAGCTGGGCAACTTATGACAGTCTTCCAGGTTGGATGGTTGATCTTGGTGAAGCCAATGCACCGATTGAACTTCAGTTCGGTGGTACTGGTGGTATCGGTGCTCAAGATGGCAACACCAAAATGGAATTGGACTCTCATAGAGAAGGTACAAATGATGAGGGCGCGGCTTATACGTCAAGCATCTCTCATGTGTATCAGGATGTTTCAACAACTGCGGGTGAAATGCTAACAGTCAGCTTCTGGTACTCACCTCGTTCCACAAGTGGCAGCGCGACAAACGAAGTGACTGTGCTATGGGACGGTGAAGTTATTGCAACACTTGAAGGCAATGTTCGCGGATGGCAGCAGTTCAGCTTCGAAGTTGAAGCAAGTGAAGTTGATGCCGTAACCCGTCTTGAATTCCAAGGGAGTGACGGAAGCAGCACAGTGGGTGGTTACATCGACAACGTCTATGTTGGTGAGCGCGACTTCGACTACACAGTTTCTGATGGTGACGCTACTGATGATGCGCATGTAGATGTGCAGTATCAATCAGGCAGTGAGCTTGTTGGTTCTGGGGAGAGTGAAATCCTTATCAGCGGCGAGGGATCTGATGCCTTGTATGGTAATGGCGGCGATGACACTCTTATCGGCGGTGAAGGTGAAGATGAATACTTCTTCTCAGACGCAGGCACTGATGGTGATGATTTGATCCTCGGTTTTAATGAAGACGAAGATGCAATTAACCTTGATGCACTGTTTGATGAGCTTGGAATAGCATCTGATGAACGGGCGGAACTAGTTGAAATCGATGATGGCACAATCACAATTGATCATGCTGGAGCGGCTGACTTCTCAATCACTGTCAGTGGTGCTGACCTTGGAGATACAGGCGTGAATTACACATCTGATGAACTGGTTCTTAAAGGCATTATTGTTAGCGACGAAAGTTAATAGAAAGCTGGGGAGGCTTGCCTCTCCAACACTCAAAAAGCCCGGGCATATTGGTCGGGCTTTTTATTTGTTCTGAGCTTGTCTGAAAAATCTGCTGGTACCTATTGGCATCCGGCATTATGATTCAAATCACAACACCACTAGGTTATCTAAAGGAAAAGTGTCGCAATGCCGAAGAATTTGGGATCAACCATTATCAAGTTACTGATCGGCTCTTTTCTCGTTGGTTGGATGTTGACGTTATTTAACATTACGCCGTTAGAGCTGTTGGAAGATTTGACCGGCACAATCGGCCAGATTTATTCGGTTGCCCTATCTTCAGTTCGCTGGGCCGCTGATTATATATTGCTTGGCGCAGTGATTGTGTTGCCTGTGGGAGGCGTTATTGCGGGCCTCAATTATGTGCAAGCAAAAAGCCGTCAGCGGAACCGGCCTACGAATAAAGAGGACTAAGTGGCGGCTGCTGATGCACAGCCAATACAAAGCGCTGTACTCAGATCAATCTCCAGCCGTTTTGATGAAATTTCTTCATCGCAACTGACACAAAATCCAAAATCACCAGATTCTACACGCTCTAGCGCAGTTGCTATACGGCTAAGCTCGTTCTTGCGTCGCCGTTCAGTCTCTTGGGCCATAGCTTGGCCTTGCAGTGCGTCCATGCGCGATAATCTTCCCACGCGAGATTGATCCAGCTCGACCGGTTTGCCATCAGTTTCACTGGCTTCCATGATAGCTAGAAGTTCTTGTTTACGGCTAATAAGGCGTTTTCGCGCATTTTTAATCATCTGCATTCATCCCGCGTTTCAAAAATCATAATCGAAAACACAACTGAAAGCAAAAAAGGCCGGAGAGCGAACTCACCGGCCTTTTATAATTTCCAAGTCATCACTTTAGACGTCCCAGGTGTGTCCGTCGCGAAGCAGGGCATCTATGGAAGGTGCAGAAGATTTCTTCTGGGCGTCTTCCATCTGATATTCAACACCGCTTTCATAGGTTGGAGCGGGATCACAGAATAGAACACCAAATGCTGTTGGGAAATCTTCACCTCTCATATCAGCAAGCATGGTGGCCAGTATTCTGTTTTTCTCGTCATGAACCAGAAGGTCGGCTTCGGTTACGCCGCTCTCGCCAATGGTTACAACTTCCAACGACAAAGTTTGCGGGTTTAATCTCAAGCCTTTATCTTTTTCAGCACCAAAAATGAGAGGCTCCCCATGCATGACATGGATTTGTTTCTCGGCGGCAACGCTGCGGGACAAAACGTCATCAAAAACCGCATCGTTGTAGACAATGCAATTTTGAAGGATCTCAATTAACGAGGTTCCCTTATGCGCATGCGCTCGTTTGAAGATATCGGGAAGGGTTTTCTGGATATCAAAGCCACGAGCAACAAATCGTGCTCCTGCACCCAAAGAAAACACACAAGGTTTCAGAGGTGCTTCAACCGAGCCTGTTGGTGATGATGGCGTGCTAAGTCCTGTGGCTGAGGTTGGGGAATATTGGCCCTTTGTCAGTCCGTAAATTTCATTGTTACACAGGAGGATTTGCATATCCACGTTACGGCGCAAGGCGTGCAACATGTGATTGCCACCAATACTAAAGCCATCACCGTCACCCGTAACCATCCAGACGTCTAATTCAGGATTAGTCACTTTGATACCTGTGGCAAAGGCTGGTGCCCGGCCATGAATGGTATGGAAGCCATAAGTAGACATGTAATAGGGGAACCGTGATGAACAGCCAATGCCCGAGACAAAGACGTATTTTTCTTTATCAACATCCAAGTCAGGTAGCGTGCGCTGAACCGCCTTCAAAATGGCGTAGTCACCGCAGCCTGGGCACCAGCGAACTTCTTGATCAGAAGCATAATCGGCTGGTTTCAGTTTATCTTTTGTAGCAATGACATTCATCTTAACTCTCCAACGCGGCGTCGATAGCAGCTTCAATCTCTGCAATCTTGAACGGCTGACCTGTTACTTTAGTTACGGGTTGCGCATCTAGTAGATATTGATCACGCAAAACTGTTTTTAGTTGCCCATCGTTCATTTCTGGAACAATCACCTTGTCGTAACCTGCAAGCAGTTCACCAAGGTTGGCAGGGAGTGGCCAAATGTTGCGAATATGGATGTGAGATACATCTTTATTCTGGGCAATCTTGTTGCTTACTGCGCGGCTAATTGGGCCAAATGTTGAACCCCAGCCGACAACTGCGAGTGTGCCGCCCTCGTTGCCTTGGGCCGGCTTTGCTGCAGGAATATCATTGGCAATGCCAAGAATTTTATTGCGGCGGATGTCCGTCATCCGTTGATGATTTTCTGGCTCATAAGAAATATGTCCGGTGTCTTCTTCCTTCTCGATGCCGCCGATACGGTGTTCAAGCCCAGGAGTTCCAGGAATAGCCCAGTTACGTGCAAGTGTTTCAGGGTCCCGTTTAAAGGGAAGGAAACCTTCTGCCTCAGTAGTATGTTCGACCTTGAAGGTATCTTTATCCTTCATGGAGGGGATAAGCCATGGCTCGGCAGCGTTACCGATATAGCCATCTGTAAGTACCATGACAGGGGTCATGTATTTGGTTGCAAGACGGCAAGCTTCGATCGCGGTGTCAAAGCAATCTCCGGGGCCATTGGCGGCCAAGACAACTAGAGGGGCATCGCCATTACGGCCATAGACGGCTTGATACAAATCAGATTGTTCAGTTTTGGTAGGCAGTCCAGTTGAAGGGCCTGCCCGCTGCGAGTTCACAATAACCAACGGCAATTCTGTTGAAATCGCAAGGCCAAGGGCTTCACCTTTCAGCGCAATCCCTGGTCCTGATGAAGATGTAATGCCAAGCGCACCGGCATATGACGCACCGATTGCCGAACAAATAGCAGCAATTTCATCTTCAGCCTGAAATGTTTTGACGCCAAATTGCTTCATTTTTGCGAGAGAATGCAATATGGGCGAGGCCGGAGTAATTGGGTAGGAGCCAAAGAATATATCAAGGCCAGCAAGTTCCGCACCCGCAACTAATCCCCATGCTAACGCTTCGCCGCCAGTGATCGTCCGGTATAAGCCGGGTTTCATTTCAGCAGCTTCAACCGAGAACAGACCAATGCTATCACCGAGCTCTGCAGCTTCACCATAAATATGACCTGCATTTAGAGCGGCAATATTTGCGTCGGCAAGCTCAGGGCGTTTGGCAAATTTCTTTTTAAGCCAGTCAACAGTGTCTTTACGGTTGCGGCCATAAATCCAATAAACCAGACCCAGAACCCAGAAGTTCTTACAGCGAAGGCCGTCTTTTTGACTGAGGCCAAATTCTTTTACCGATTCCAAGACGCTTTTTGAGATGTCAATTTCCAGAAGATTGAAATCATCAAGAGATCCATCTTCCAGAGGATTACTCTCATATCCTGCCTTTTTAAGGTTCCGTGCATTGAACGCGCCTGTATCAAGAATGACCGAGCCGCCTTTGCGCAGGCGTCCAATATTTACTTTCAAGGCAGCAGGGTTCAAGGCGACCAAAACGTTAGGGTCGTCACCGTGAGTTTCAATGTGACGGGCACCAAAATTGATTTGGAAAGCGGACACACCAAAAGTCGTCCCGATAGGCGCCCGAATTTCAGCAGGAAAATCAGGGAAAGTTGCCAGGTCGTTTCCAGCGAGCGCTGTTGTATCAGTAAAGCGACTACCTGTTATTTGTATACCATCGCCAGAATCACCGGCGAAACGGATCACAACAGATGGCAGGGATGTGCGACCCTCTGCGGCACCTGTTATATTGGTGTTTATTTCGTTCAACTTTACTACTCGCTTCCATCTTTGGCATTTGTCGTCCGCCGTAAAGCGGTGACTATTCTCAAAAGACACTCGGTTACATTTACTTATATATGTAACATGTTTCCTGCCACTTCAATCCAGTATTGTATTGAAATATTGTATGTATGCGTACAATAATCAATATCTAACTGCAAATATATTTTATATTTTCAATATGTAAATAGAAAAAAATAACAAAATTTAAGTGTGAATTAAGATTTAGGGCTCCGAAGTCCGTCCTTTAGCAGTCTCACAAAGAGAGTTCCAATTTGTTCAGGAGTTTGTCCGCCAGGTCGATACCAGCTTGCTGACCAGTTCAAAGATCCAAGAAGGCTAAGTCTCAGAAGTGTTGGGTCGACATCATCAGGAAGGGGTAAATTTTCGATCAATTCCATAAACAACTCGTCATAACTGTCTCGAATTTCGATGAGACGAATTCGCAAAGCCGGTGCCGCCCGTGATATGTCACCGCAGAGCAGGATTGAAAAGTTATTGCCGCCGAACAATGTATTCATATGAGCAGATGCAGCCTTAAATAGGCGATCCCAAGGGTCTGCGCAGCCTTCAGTGGCGCTGACCACAGCTTCACTAATAAGCCGGGTTCCTTCTTCATATGTCGCAATTATGAGATCATCTTTGGACGGAAAATGATAATACATAGAGCCGGCGAGCATGCCTGCTTCTCGTGCAATATCGCGCATAGACGTCGCGTCATATCCCCGTTGATTGAAAAGGTGGGCCGCTGCGGCCATCAGTTCTTGTCGGCGATTATCGCTGCGGTATGGACTATCATCGGATTTGACTGTTGAATTGGCCACTGAGCTTCCCTAACGAACAGTTGTTGTTCTTTAGCTTATGCACCTTCAAAAGATCGTCGGCAATATAAAACATTATAAGTGAAAGCACCGAAAAGTTCAGTGACAGTAGGTTTAGAGGAATTCGTTAAGGCAAAGAAGAGTGCTATTCCATCCTTCTCCATGGCGGCTCTTGGATTCCGCATCAATTAAATTGGTGTGGAGGAGCGTCATTCTTGTTTTGTTTGGCGCTAAAGCCAGAAATTTTACAAAGACTTCCATTTGATGCCCGGCCTTTCCGTCTTCTTGGATCCAGCCCCAGGTGAAGGAAAGGCTGTTTGGGGGGGCAAATTCTGTGAATGTACCAATTACCGTGTGCACGTCACCGGCTTGGTTTATCATTGGGAAACAATAGTCGCCGCCCAATTTGGCATCGCAACGGGTATCAGGACAGGACATCCCTTGAGGGCCCATCCATTTTTTTAACACTTCCTGATTGGTCCATGCATCAAAGAGTGTGTCGATGGATGCATTGAAGTCACGTTCGATTTCTAGTTCGAAATCGGTGTCGGGAACGATGTTTTGATGCTGTTTCATTCAATTGGCTCCTTTTGTGAGTTAATGTCTTCTAGGTACGTATCCAATGCGGTAAATCGATCTTCCCAGAATCTTCGGTATTGCGAGACCCAGTCACTGGCCTGTTTAAAGCCGTCTGCGTTGAGGGAGCATCTGCGCCATTGCGCATCGACCTTTCGCTCAATCAGTCCCGCAGTTTCCAGAACTTTAAGGTGACGGGAAATAGCCGGTGCGGAAATAGAAAAGGGATCAGAAAGCTCGCCGGTCGATTTTTCGCCAGAAGACAAAATTTCCAGAATTTTCCGTCGAGTCGGATCTGCAAGAGCTGCAAATATATTGGAAAGCGGGTCCATTTTCATATTTAACCTAATTCTTATTTAATGAATAAGTTAAATATGATTTAGCAAAAAGAGTCAACACGAAAAATTAGGGGTTTTAATTTTTTAGGAGGTTTTTAAATAGGCGAAGGGCGCTCTCAGTTTCGTCCATAGCACCATTGAGAATATTCCGCGCCTGATCTGACAGAGAAAGATCGGTGTTAAGGGCTGCTATGGTCGTCTCGCGAAGGATCGGTAGAAGTAAACGCAAACTAAGGTCCTTTGGGGATAATCCCCCCTCGTCACCGCCGATATTCGTGAGTTTCAAGTCTGCAAGTTTGGCTGTTTTTCGGCTGCCGTTGAGATCGTCAGTTTGAATGAAAACCACCCCGTTTTTCATGTGAAAGTTTTCAATTATGATTTTTTTATCTGGACCGTACGGGGAGTTTTTAACAACTGCGTTTTCCATGTAGCGTTTCAAGGTTCGCAAATTGTCAGAACGATCTGATATCTCATAAACTATTTCAGGTGCAACTAAGGTCATGGCTTTGACCCGAATAACACTGGTGTTTAGGGTTTCCGGATCAATCCAAAGTTCAATCTTATCAAACGTTATGGCATACTTTGTTTCAAAGTCGGCGGGATTCTCAATCTGCATGTGGACTAGCGTGGCAAGCCCTGTATTTGCAGAGTATTCCACTTCATTTAAGGTGACATTGGTTTGGGTGATTTCGCTGCCCTTGGCGGCAATAGTCTCTGAAATGACATTTCCAATAGAGGAATAAACCACAATAATCCCAGCGACAAATAATGCCAGAATGATTGCCATAGCAATGGTAATGCCTTTTTTCATTTTAGAATAACTTTCTAGAAACTGAGCAGAAATCGCACAATAAGCGACAGAGGTCTAGTCAGCAAGTAGATGACGTTGAGAGATGAAAAAAGACTTTCACTCAGCAAGCGTTATTTCTCGGATGTACCGCCATCCAGAAACAAAGCTGTCTTCTTCAGGATTAGTTGCCTTGAAGTCTTTAAATGCTTTTATCAATGCCGCTTGGCGCCGGATCAGTTTGTTTTGGTGGGCTTGGGCCGCGTCACTCCAAATACCAACTTCCTGAAAATATCTAATAGCCCCTTTGTGATAAGGCATAACCCACGTCAGATTTTGCCAAGACAGGTTCCAGCCCTCAGCGCTTGGCGTATGGGTTTGGATAGCATCAAGGTTTTCTGAAATCGCCTTTATGAGGTTATAAACGTCGTCTTCATTTCTCTGGGCTGTAGTCAATAGGACAGGGTAGGGATGAGAAAAACCGCGCCATTTTAGCGGATCAGAAAATGAAGCGACAGGGGACAAATAAGGGGCAATGCTTTTTACACGGCTCAAATTTTGCCGATCTTTATTCGAGAGCGGAGGTAAAAACGCTTTGCGCCGACCTTGCATGACCACATCAAGTTGTGGGGAATTGTTGGAAATAAGGATCGCGTCAATTTGCTTTTTGACAAATCCTTCAACGGCAGCTTCGTATCCCGGGAAAGTCATTTTTTGAACGTCTTCCCAACTGGTGTTCGCATAGGAAAGAAACGCTGTGGTGATGGCATTCAGCTGATCTGAATTTCTAATCCATGCAATCCGTTTTCCTTTTAAGTCAGAAAGATCTTTTACCTGGCTGTCTTTTGCAATGGCAAGATTGTAGCGAAATTCCCCGCTGGAAGACAGAATTACCCGAATGGGCTGAGGACCGGTTTCTGCTGTTTCAAACTGTAAAAGACCTTCTTGAGCGAAATAACTGTCCATCCCACAAGCGCAATAGTCGGCTTGCTGCGTTGTCAGCATCTTAATGCGCAAGAGACTAGATGTTTCAGGGGTAACTGTGAATTTCCGTTGCCTAATCTCACCCAAGGTTTTCCCGATGGCAAGCGACTGCATGTAACCGCTAGATGTCAGGCCATCACTGACGATGGTGATCACTGTTTTGTCGTTCTTCGCCGCCGCAGACTTTTCGCTGAAAGTTAAAAGCGATAAAAACAAAGTGGACAAGATACCAACTCTATAAAGTGTTCTTTTACCGGTCATCTTTTTTTCCATTGGTATGAAATGTTGAAATCATATGCGGACAGGGGTTACACTTATAGTCTGAGTTTAGCCAAAATATAAAAAATAAAAAAGGAAAAGTGCATGGCCCTCGATCAAGATACCTTTTTGCAAGTGAAAGACGCAGTCGCGCGTTTTGTCCGTGAAAAGCTGATCCCTGCAGAAGACATTGTAGAAGAAACAAATGAAGTCCCAGAGAGCATCGTTCAAGAGATGCGGGAACTCGGTTTGTTTGGCCTCTCTATCCCAGAAGAATATGGCGGACTTGGATTGAATATGAGCCAAGAATGTCAGGTTATACACGAACTTTGCAATGCATCGATCTCGTTTCGCTCGGTCATCGGTACCACTGTTGGCATCGGAAGCCAAGGGTTGATCATGACGGGAACCAAGGAGCAGAAAGAAGAATATCTGCCGCGTCTTGCGAGCGGAGAGATTAGCTCTTCATTTTGTTTAACAGAGCCAGGCGCAGGATCTGACGCGGCTTCGTTAAAAACAACAGCCATTAAAGACGGCGATGACTATGTTTTAAATGGCACCAAACGATTCATTACAAACGCACTCCGGGCTGGGATGTTGACCGTAATGGCACGGACAGATCCCAGCAAAAAAGGCGCGAGTGGCATTTCGGCATTCCTTGTTGATCCAAAAGCACAGGGCGTGACTATCGGAAAAGCTGACGACAAAATGGGACAGCGCGGGACGAAAACCAGTGATGTCATTTTTGAAGATGTTAGGATTCCAGCGAGCGCGTTAATGGGCGGCGAAGAAGGGCAGGGCTTTTATACAGCCATGCGGGTTCTGGATCGAGGACGCTTGCATTTAAGTTCAGTTTCCACCGGAATTTCAGAACGCATTTTGCAAGAAGCGCTCAATTATGCTGCAGAACGAAAGCAGTTTGGCAAGGCGATCGGCGAATTTCAATTGGTTCAGGCAATGCTTGCAGACAGTCAAGCAGACTTGTATGCCGGAAAATCCATGACCATGGACGCTGCGAACAAGTATGACAATGATGAAGACATCGCCATGCTGGCAGCCTGCTGTAAAATGTTCACAACTGAGGCCGCAGGCCGAATTGCTGATAAGGCCGTCCAGATCCACGGCGGCGCGGGTTACATGTCTGAATATAAAGTTGAACGGTTTTACCGTGATGTTCGCCTGCTTAGACTTTATGAGGGAACGACGCAGATCCAGCAGCTTGTTATCGGTCGGAATATGTTGAAATCTGTGAATGCTTGAAACAAATAAATAAAACCATCGAGACGAAAGGAAACAATAATGGGTGTCGATTTAATTGCTGATATGGTGCCATCACTGCAAGGTAAGGTATCTGATGAAGAATGGGCTATGCGTGTTGATCTTGCCGCATGCTATCAACTTGTGGCCCACTACGGTATGTCAGATATGATATTTACCCATATTTCTGCCCGCGTTCCCGGAACAGAAGATCAATTTTTGATCAATCCATATGGGCTGTTTTTCGATGAAATTTCTGCGTCCAGCCTTGTGAAGGTTGACATCGATGGGAATGTTTTGGGGGACACAAGCTTCAAGATCAATCCAGCGGGTTATACCATTCATAGTGCGGTTCACAGTGCCCGGCATGATGTATCTTGTGTTCTTCACACGCATACAACAGCTGGAATGGCTGTCTCTGCCCAAAAACAGGGATTGCTACCACTGAGCCAACATTCCATGATGTTTTACAATCGCCTCGCTTATCATGGATACGAGGGGATTGCCCTTAATCTAGATGAGCGGGAACGTCTGGTAAAAGATCTTGATGATAATATCGCAATGATATTGAGAAATCATGGTTTGCTGACAGTTGGAAGTACAGTATCGGAGGCTTTCCGCCGTATTTTCTATCTTGAAAAATCCTGCCAATCCCAAATTGAAGCTCTAGCAGGGGGATCAGAGTTGATCATCCCACCAAAAGATGTTTGCGAAACTGCTGTTGCTCAATTCACGGATTTAAGCGATAGAAATACGCTGGAGTGGGCCGGTTGTTTGCGAATTCTTGATCGCAAAGGAAGTAACTTCCGCCACTAATAATGAGACTGCCATGGGATTGGGGAATCCTATGGCAGTCTAATTGTCTCACATAAAAATAAGAAGAGGGATGAGCTGTGAAAAGATGGGTTAATCGGCCAGAAGGGTCGAACTGGGGGGACTTCGGAGAGGATGATCAAAACGGCCGTCTAAATTTGGTGACACCTGCAAAAATCAGAACTGCTGCAGAAGAAATCATATGCGGCGAACGGTTCTGTCTAAGTCTTCCTTTAGATCTTCCAGGTGGAAATGTTCTGAATTCAGGACGGTTCCCGCCAAAATTGCAACCGACTTTGCGGGCTGGAAAACCAAACTCAAACTATGCGCTGTCAGCAGATTACCCAGACTTTAAAGATGTCATCAGCGATGATGCCGTCTTTTTACACACACAATATTCAACGCAGTGGGATGGGTTGTCTCATGTGGGACAAGAGTTCGATGCCGACGACGATGGTATAGCCGAAGCTGTTTATTATAACGGGTATCGGGCGGACAGCCATATAGGAACATCTGCAAATAACGGTGAAATGTACGCCAGTTCCCTTGGAATTGAACGGATGGCCGAAGTCGGTGTTCAAGGCCGAGGTGTTATGATAGATCTCGAAGGGACATTTGGCAGAGACAGGACGTTAGTTGGGTATGATCAGCTCATGCAAGTTATGGAGGCTGATAATGTCTCTGTTGAAGACGGCGATATGGTCTGCCTGCATACCGGTTTCGCGCAGATGATTGTTGAAATGAACGGGCAACCTGACAAAGACAAGTTGCATGGATCATGCGCGGCTTTAAACGGGCGCGATACGAAACTATTGAACTGGATCACAGATTCAGGGCTATCATTGTTAATCGCAGATAATTACGCTGTGGAAAGTTATCCGGCTGAAAAAGGAGAAGGATGCTGTGCAGCCCTTCCCCTGCATGAACATTGTTTGTTTAAGTTGGGTATTCATTTAGGTGAACTTTGGCATTTAACGCCGCTAAATGACTGGCTTAAAAGGAACAATCGCAGCCGTTTCTTCTTAACCGCTCCCCCTTTAAGGCTACCGGGAGCTGTTGGATCACCTGCAAATCCAGTTGCAACGGTATAGGGTGTACCTTGTATGTGATGTGACGCGGCATATCTAATGTCTTGTTAGTGCTTGTCCTTGCAGCTTAAATTTGATAGCTGACAGGCATCGTTTATTTTGGACTGAGTGGAGTTTTTTCATGTTTATTCAAACCTTGCCGTTGGCAGATGAGAATAAAATGCAGTTTTTACCAGGCCGGCAAGTCATGCCTGCGGGTTCAATCTCATTTGAAGATGAAAAGATCGCTCGGGAAAAATCACCCTTGGCGGCGCGCTTATTTGATATTCCAGGTGTTCGTGCAATTGACCTTGGTGAAGACCAAGTTACAATTACGAAAATTCCTACGGAGGAAAAAGGATCGCTGTGGATCCAACTTAAACCCATGGTGCTTGCCGCGATCATGGACCACTATATGACTGGAATGCCGGTTATAAATGGCCCGCTGGAAGCCGATGAAGAGGGGAGCTACTCCCCTGAAGAGTTGGAAATAGTTAAATCGGTTAAGGAACTGGTTGAAGAAAGAATTCGCCCTCCATTACTTGAAGATGGCGGTGATGTTGCCTTTAAAAGTTACGACCCTTCTGAAGGTACAATTGTCCTCTCTATGGATAGTAGCGGTTTAAGCACACCAGCTTTTGGAACTCAGATTAAGATCGAAAATACTCTAAAGCATTTTGTGCCAGAAATTCACCGGGTTCGGTTTGAGCGTATGGAGCCGGAAGTCACTGCGGATGAAGAAGATCGTCCGGGCCTTCGCACAGACGATGCGCAAACAATCCGCATTCTACTAGAGACACGTATTAATCCTGCCATTGCAGCCCACGGCGGCTATATCACACTAATCGACATCCAAGAGGAAGTCGCATATGTGGAAATGGCTGGAGGGTGCCAAGGTTGCGGAATGGCGGATGCAACCTTGAAGCAAGGTGTTGAAGTTGAAATTACGAAAGCTGTTCCTGCAATTGAACGCGTCCTCGATGTGACCGATCACGCAGGCGGAACAAATCCATATTACGCGGGCTATTAAGGCGCAGTTTCTTCAATTGCCTTGATAACAAAACCGTGGCCAGCGCGCCATTTTCGGTTCGCAATTTCCCAAGCTTCATCAATCGATGAAGCTTCGATGTCGAAATAATGTGTGTCAGCCCAGTTATCGTCAAGGTTCTTGTGGTGCTCTCCTTCTTTTAGAGCATTCAATACATCCTCGTTAAAAACTGCTGCTTCGTATTTTTTTGTCATAAGGGCTATTTTTCTCTCGTACTCACTGCCGCATATTATGCAGGTAAGAGTTAATAGAAACTTAGGGAAAGTCACATCTTTCAAATTCTTTTGGAAGTTTAGGTGAATATTCAATTTTTTGCGAGAATTGTGTATTCTTGTTTACTTTCTCAGCCTGTATTGTACCTAACAGAGGTATTGTTTATTCAAATTCCTTCATGTGCGAGTGGTACCAGCCAGTATGTTTGACGCAGCGTTAAGACATGTCATAGATCCACCCTTAAATATCGTTGGTGCTAAGATAGCCAAGTTGGGGATTCCTGCAAATTGGGTCACTGTGTTTGGGTTTTGCATCGGCCTCGCTGCAGTTCCATTGATTGCATTGGAATTCTATTTCGCAGCGCTGGTACTGATTTTAATAAACCGGCTGTTTGATGGGCTAGATGGGGCCGTTGCGCGCCAATCGATTCTATCGGACTTCGGTGGATATCTTGATATTGTCTGTGATTTCATTTTTTACGCCGCCATTATTTTTGCTTTTGCGCTCGCACGTCCTGAAAATGGCGTTCCGGCAGCGTTCCTTATTCTCAGCTTTATTGGCACAACTTCGACATTCCTTGCCTATGCGGTTATGGCGGAAAAGAACAAAGTTTCTACTGATATTCGAGGCATAAAGTCTTTGTATTATTTGGGAGGATTAGCCGAGGGGGCAGAAACAATATGTGTTTTTGTTTTGTTGTGTTTACTGCCAGATTATTTTGGAATCATAGCGAGTATATTTGGCGGTATGTGCTGGATTACGACTGCCACGCGCGTTTACGCAGCGAAGCAGTCGTTTGGGTCATGATAGCCGCAAGACTAGCGTGCGCGGCTTGTCCAGCTTACAAGGTCACTTTCAAGGGCTTCTAGTATTTTTTTATCCAGAGATTTCAACCACAACTTAAAGCCGCGTTTCAAATCCGAAGCCACAAGGTCTTCGTCGTAGGCACTAAAGAGCATTTCTTTAAATTCTTCGACAGTGTCGCATTCATAGTCATTATTTTTAGGATCGAAGCCTTTGATTTTATCTTCGGCTTCGGGAAGAGAAACTGCCGCGTAAAAGGGAATTTCTTCTTCGAGGGCAAAACCACCCCATTCAAGCCACCATGCTGTACTCTCTGACTTGCCAAGATCCCATGCATAAGACACCTCGGCTTCAATTTCCTTGGCAGTCTCTTTCGCTGCAGCTTCCAAATCTTGAGCAGAGCTAGTGACCTTCAATTTGATCGGTGCGACTTTGAAATAACCTGTATCGCCTTCATCCCAAGCGGTGAAATATTGTTCAAGATTACTCTGTCTAACCATGATTTATCTTTCTAGAAACGCAAAGTCTGTACATTAGGTATCATGACTGTGCTTGAATTTATCCAATGCACGCCTATCGGCTTTTGTTGGTCGGCCAGAACCGGCTTCCCTATCAAAAGCAGTAGCGGCTTTTGTCGTATTTTTTTCCTCAGCTGAGGATGTCTTAGGTGCCAGATCTTCGTATAAAGTCTGAGCTTCCGGTGCCGGTCCGCGCCTTGCACCAATTTTCAAGACCTTTACCACTCTGATTTCGGTTCCTTGCGGAAACGTTAGCACATCACCTTCAGACAGATTTACGCTTGGTTTAGCGATAACGACGCTATTGACACGTATCTTCCGGCCTTGCACCATTTTTGCCGCAATACTTCTACTTTTGAAGAACCGCGCAAACCACAACCAGCGATCTACGCGGATTGTGGTTTCTTTTTGAGTGGTGCCTGTGTCCATGGCTTATTTAGTGTTTAAAGTCTTCAAAATAGCAAAAGGCGAATCCGGGTCCATTTCACGGGCTTTAGGTTTTGCCGCAGCTGCAGGGCGTTTGTTGCCCGCGTGCTGAGGTGCGTCACCTCGTTTGCCGCGCGCCTTACCTTCCGGCGCATTCGCCGGCTTATGTTTCCGTTTTTTGAAGGACGCACGTTTGTATGTGAGCTCTTCGCCTTCGCCCTTAGCCTCATAACCAAGTTGGTCGAGGATAAGTGTGAATTGCTCTTTCGTCGTACCGACTAGAGACAGCATTTCATGTGTTGGTTTGAAGGCAAGGTTCCGTGGGAGATCTTTCTTCTTCCCGCCAGCTTGTTTTGGTTTTTCAGAAGCCTCAACTTTAGGGGCTTCTGGGGCTGAAATCGTCTCTGCTTCTGGTTCTGGAGCAACTTCTACAGGCGTGTCTTCTGAGGCGGGTTCAACTTCCTTTTCAGGCTCAGATGTCGCAGTAACCTCTTCAGGTGCAGCCGTGATATTTTCATCGGCCGGTGCTGGCGGGGCAGTAACGCTTGCATCAGCATCTGCAACTTCAACTGTCGGTGCAGGTTTTTCATCAGCACTGGCAGCTTCCGCAGGTGCTTCAACAGAAGCTTCAATTTTGGGAGTTTCAGGTGCTGCTGTGGGTTTGTCTGGTTCAAGCAACCCGCGGGATGCCCGGCGTAGCAAACCTGCAAGACGATCAAGCATATCTAAGCGAATGGCCAAGTTTTTAAACAAGGCATAACCTGCTGTTAAATAATATTCCCTTGGAAGTCGTTCAGTAACCTCAAAAGAGACACGTCCAGCCGGTGGCAGCGCGGGCATAGTTTCCCGTTCGTCAAAAATGGACCACAATAGGCATCTTAACGCTGTTGGATCTGGTTTGAGTAAAAGTGGCATAAACACGTGTTCATAACCAACTCGCAAACCACCAAATTTGAGGCGGCCGAAATCCTTTTTATCGAGAGTTCGAATTTGATCATTCAGCTTGAAGCGTGGCAATGCACCAAGGTTCTCGCTCACTTGAAAAGCGATGCCGCGAGCAGACCCAGTCAGTGGTAAATCAGCCAATTTAACCAACGGGTTCAATCGTTTCGAAATTTCTTGAGAAATCCAATCGACCAGCTTTTTGTTGGCAGCTTCCAAAGGAGCGCCATTAAGCTGTTCACTGGCAAGCAAGGCGATTTTCGGTTTTAATACCGACTCGCCTTTTGACAGGCGTCCAACCAACATGTCATTCCATGTGACTTCACCGTCTCCGTTTAAAGTAAAAGCATCATCTTCAGCTAGGGCCATCTGTTGGGCTCTGGCGGTGATCTCTTTTACCACGGTCTTGTTGCCAATATTTTTTAAAGTACGGGCTTCGGTGCTGTTCACAGACATATCTGATGTGAAACGCATTCCATTTAATGTTCCGATGAAATGGCCTTCTACATGCACATCACCGGCTTCGTTAATCACGGCTTCCAATTGACTATT
>CAJXWA010000036.1 GCA_913062525.1 uncultured Alphaproteobacteria bacterium
CGGGCGGCATCAACAACACCAGCACGTTCAGCATAAAGAACATCCACTCCAGCTTCCACTTGAGCGAAGGCAAATTCTTTTGCTTTTGGAGGATCATACCAAGAGCCAATGAAAGACACTTTAAATTCAGCGTTAGGATTTACCGATTTTGCGCCTGCCATGAAAGCATGGAAGAGACGATTAACTTCGCCGATTGGATATCCGCCGATCATGCCAATTTTATTGGTTTTTGTCATTGATCCAGCAATAACGCCCATCAAATAGCATGGCTCATGAATGAAGTTATCGAATACAGAAAAATTCTTGCCATGCTTATCGCCAGGGTCGCCCATAAGGAAAGCAACTTCTGGATAATCATCGGCAACTTTACGAGCCTCGCGGCTAATGCCAAACGCTTCGCCAACAATAAGTTTAGCGCCGCCCTCAGCATATTCACGCATTACACGAACATAATCAGTATTTGCTGTTTTTTCAGAGAAAACATAATCGATTTTCCCTTCTTTTTCAGCCTTAACCAATGCTCTATGAAGTGTACCAGCCCATTTTTGCTGTACTGGAACTGTGTATATACCCGCTACTTTCAGCTTCTCAGCCTGTGCGGTTGCAACTGCTGCCACCATTGTCAAACCAACGACAATTGCCGACAATATCCTTCTCATCCCCATCTTTGCTCTCCCGAATTTGCCCCCTAGACTTTGCGTGGGCAAGGTTTTTAATTTTACAGATTTAGTCTTTGACTAAATATAACGATTATCATCAGCACCGAATGGAGTGGCACTGGTTTTAAAGAAACCATACAGAAAAACTGATCAACTGGTCAAGTTTTTCAAAGTACTTGATTGTGGCCAAACATTTCCCATACGTAGAATTTTGTAAAGCCCAAATCAAAAACCGTTCGATATTTGTCTATTTTGTTTCCTAAATTACAAATATCGGCCGTTTAGGATTTCCTATTGATCAATAATCCAAACTTCTTTTTCAGCATCTTCGCGCCAAGTTACGAAGTTCGGTAAATTCCAGACGGCGTCCATATAATCATGGCAAAGGGCATCAACGGGATAGCCGATACTTTTCAAGCGCGCGACTACCGGCGCATATGCCACATCAGCCATAGAAACCGCGCCAAACAAAAACGGACCTTTTTGAGCGTATTTGGTCCGACATTCCGTCCAAATTTCAGTAATTCGGCTGATATCTGCAACTACCGCATCTGGAAGATCTAAGCCACTGTCGGCCCTCGACAAATTCATTGGGACATGCCCGCGCAAGGCCTCAAAACCTGAATGCATCTCAGCTGAAATCGACCGAGCGTGGCCGCGTGCAAATGTATCTTCCGGCCATAAGGGGCCATTGCTTGATATTTCGGCGGCATATTCCATTAACGCCATGGTGTCCCATATGGCATTTCCGTCCTGCAGCAGCAACGGGACTCGCGCTGGAGCCTTTGGAGCCAGTTCTTTAATTTTTGCATGAGTGTCCGCAAGGAATAAGGGAATTACCGTTTCGTCAAACTCCAGCCCTGAAAGTTTAAGCGCTAAGTATCCGCGCAAGGACCAAGAAGAATATCGTTTATTACCAAGCAAAAGAACGGGGCGTTTCATTTTAATTTCTTTCCAATAAAAAGAGGCGAATTCCAAGACCAACAAATAAACCGCCTGAAACCCTAGCTATCCATTTTGAGGTTCCGGGGCTCTGCAGAAGCACGCGACCGGCGCCCCCAGCGAACATTCCAACGAAACCGTTTATAAGAGTGCCACTAAGTCCAACAATACCGCCAAGCAAAAAAATCTGTAGTCCTATATTTCCAGCAGCCGGATTCACAAATTGTGGCAATAACGCAATAAAAAACAGCGCTACTTTTGGATTGAGGATATTTGTCATCAGCCCGCGAAAAAACAACTGGCCATAAGAAAAATCGGGCATGGTATTTTGAAGCAATGGCCCTCGTGCCTGAAGAAGTGTTTTCACACCTATCCACATCAAATATAGTGCACCGCCTACGCGCAACACATCAAAGGCAATATCAGAAGCCGCGATCAACGCAGAGACCCCAACGGCAGCCAGCGCTGCGTGGAATAACGCACCACACCCAATTCCCAGCGCAGAAATTACGCCTGCGCCAGAACCACGTTGCACACCATTCGCGGCAGCGAAAATCATATCCGGCCCAGGCGTTAGATTGAGCACAAGCGTGGCCGCAAGGAACATTCCTATTTGAGCAAATTCCATTTGATAACCTTAAAGAGAAATATTATTTTCGGCGGCCAACCAATAACACGGTCCACGCTAAGACAAAACACAAACCAGCGATCGCAATCAATGGAATATTCAGCCCCTCAACGTTGCGACGAACAGAGACCATTATGCTTGTAATATTCGCTCGCTTTGGATCTACACGCCAGTCCACAGAATAAGGGCCTTGCAGAGGAATATCAAAGGTCCCAACCATATGATTTTGGGTAATTCTTCGAAATTCTGATCCTTCATCTTCCTTCTTCTCTGAGTGAGTTCCGGTGAATGAAAACAATTGTGTATCCGCCCGATCTTTTACATCCACTTGGAATTGATAGGCGTCATTCGTGGTATCTTGAATGTGCATTTCTGATTGGATATTCAAGATAATGCGAACCGGCGACATACCGGGATTTAGAATAATCGGATCCAATGCCCCCAAACGGCCTTGTACCGGAACCGACATGACTTCCTCGCCGCTTGTGAAGTAGGCATTTATGGTCGAGCCAAACAAAGCCATTGACGCAACAAATAACAATAACACTAGAATTTTACGCATTTTCACCCCTTATGCTCCAATCTCTATCTAAAACACGAATGGAAATGAGAAACAAAAAAATATTTCCAACTTCAAGCTCATTTCATATTCTCAGGTAACTTAGACACCCCGCAGAAAAAGGCGTCGGATGTGTCTCGATCAGATGTCGCAAGGTCTATTTCCCATCAGACACACGTAATTAGGAAAGAACATTTCTTGCTAATCGTGTCGCCATCTGTAACGTTAAATTAGATAAAAATGGGAACAATTAATGAAAAAGATCATAAGCGTATCAACATTGCTTGCCTTGAGTTTTCTGGCAGCCTGCGACGACACCCCCAAACAAATGGCACCTGTTCAAGTTGACACCAACGCAGAATTAAACGCGCATACTGACGAATTTAAAAAAGAAATCATCAAAGTCACGGACGGTGTTTATGTGGCTATCGGTTTTGGCCTTGCCAATTCCATCTTGCTTGAAGGTGACGACGGTGTGGTCATCGTTGATACCATGGAAAGCAATGAAACGGCTCGGGCAGTTAAGGCCGCATTCGCAGAAATAACCCAAAAACCTGTAAAAGGGATCGTCTTTACCCACAATCACGCGGATCACATTTTTGGCTCCGGCGTATTTGCAGAAGGGGCCGATCCGAAAGTTTTTGCCCATGAAAGCACTGACTTTTATATTGACCGAGTTGTTAATGTTATCAGACCGGCGATTTACACACGGGCCATGCGGCAGTTTGGCAGTCATTTACCACCTGGCGGGCGAATTAATGACGGGATCGGCCCATTCCTTGGCAAAGTTGATGGCGCAGATGGGATCAGTCTCAAACGTCCAACGGATACTTTTAAAACTAACCTGAAAACTGAGGGAGCTGGAATCAAAATGGAACTCATCCATGCTCCAGGCGAAACAGCGGATCAGTTATTTGTTTGGCTACCAGAAAAGAAAGTCCTGCTGCCCGGCGATAACTTCTACAAAGCCTTTCCAAATCTTTATGCCATTCGCGGAACGTCTTACCGGGATGTTTTGCAGTGGGCTAAAAGCATTGATCTCATGAGGGAGTTAAAGCCTGAATTCCTAGTCCCTAGCCATACACGTCCCTTAACTGGTGCAGATAAAATCGATGGCATTTTAACGGATTACCGGGATGCCATTCAGTTTGTGCATGACCAAACCGTTCGCGGAATTAATCTTGATCTTGGTCCAGATGAAATTGTTGAACGGGTAAAGCTTCCAGCTCATTTGGCCAAAAGCCCGTATTTGAGAGAATTCTATGGAATGGTCGACTGGTCTGTCCGGTCAGTCTTTACGGGTTATCTTGGATGGTTTAGTGGTAATGCAGCTGAGCTTCACCCGCTTAGTAGATCAGAGCACGCAAAACGGTTGGCACTTCTGGCGTCAAACGGAACGCCGCTTCTAGAAGCAACGCAGCAAGCGTTGGAGGCGAAAGACTATCAATGGGCCGCTGAGCTTGCCGACAATCTGATTTTGGTAAATGACGATGTGCAGCAGGCAAAATTGTTAAAAGCTCAAGCGTTGAAGGCTCTCGCTGAAACGCAAATCAGTGCTAACGGTCGAAACTATTATCTGACACGCTCTTATGAGTTGGATGGATCTTTAGTCATTCCACCAATTGACACCAGCAAGAACCCTCGGGAAATTTTGCACAGCCTTCCCATGGAAAATATCATGGCGTCACTACCGGTTAATTTGAAAGCAGAAGATGCTCTTGATGAAAACATAATCGTTGGCTTCAATTTCCCTGATATTGATGAAAATTACTTCATTCATTTGCGCCGCGGTGTTGCTGAAGTTCAAAAACGTAAATCTACATCGGCAGATATCAGCGTTACAGTGAACTCTCAAGTTTGGAAAGAAGTCCTCGCACAGATGCGCAACCCTGCCACCGCTTATGCGTCAGGTGATATTGAAGTAGACGGCAGTGTGATTGATCTGGTTTCATTCCTAAAACTCTTTCAGCCGGAAAAATAGGTATTGAGTTGATTCGAATAAATACACATGGGTCGTGACTGAGAGGTCATGGCTCATGTGTGATCGATTTAATCTTTCAAAAACAAACATCAAAACAGAGTTAATGGTTGAGTGACATTAGGCTTACAAAACCTAGGCATCTAACAATGCTTACAAGCGATCAAAAGTCGCAATATTTGCCAGTAAAAGTAATTTTCACCTTGACTTACATAAGGCTAAATTAGTTCTATATAGATCTGTAAACCACTGACAATAGTGGAATAATCACGAGGTTCCTTTTGGAAAATTTGCGTCTACTTCGCAAAACCAAAGGACAAAAACCCAAAACCAATTAAGATTCCAACTTGCATGGGAGGCAAGAATGAGGAAATTTCTTACGGTGGCAGCAGCAGCAGCGCTGTGTTTTGGCTTATCAACAACACTTCAGGCTAAAACTCTAAAATTAGCATATGACGCTGATCCTGTTTCATTAGATCCACATGAGCAACTGTCTGGCGGCACACTCCAATTATCACACATGCTGTTCGATCCGCTTGTCCGCTGGACTAAGGATCTTGGCTTTGAGCCACGTTTGGCCGAAAGCTGGACACGTATTGATGACAAAACAATGCGCTTTAACTTGCGCAAAGGTGTCAAATTTCATTCCGGCAACAGCATGACTTCGCTGGATTTGGTATGGACATTTGATCGGTTGAAAAAAAGCCCCGATTTCAAAGGACTTTTCGCCCCGTTTGAAGCCATGAATGTTATCGACAAGAACACAGTTGACCTTGTCACCATCGAGCCTTATCCGCTCGTTCTCCATCAGGCGACATATATTTTCGCCATGGACAGTAAATTTTATACAGGGTTTGATAAAAACAACAAATCCAAATCAGCAATCGTCAAGCATGGCGATGCCTTTGCTTCATCCAATGCATCTGGGACTGGCCCATACACGGTAATGTCACGTGAGCAGGGTGTAAAAGTTGTCTTTAATCGCTCTGCGAGTTATTGGGATAAAAAATCTCCGGGAAATGTATCTGAAATCGTTTTGACACCGATTAAAGAAGGCCCTACGCGTGTTGCAGCCCTTCTTTCTGGCGATGTTGATTTTATAGCCCCTGTTCCGCCAAGTGACATGCCGCGGATCAAAAAGAATAAAAACACGAAGTTGGTGACAATGGGCGGTACACGCATCATTACCCTCCAGCTCAATCAGAACCGCGTTAAAGAATTTAAAGACGTACGTGTTCGCCAAGCCATTGTTCATGCCATTAACAATAAGGGTATTGTTAAAAAAATCATGAAGGGGTTTGCAACTGCCGCAGGTCAGCAAGGTCCTAAAGGCTATGCAGGTTATAAAGATGGGCTTAAACCTCGTTTTAATCTTAAAAAAGCAAAACGTTTAATGAAAGAAGCTGGTCTTGAAAAAGGCTTCACAGTCACAATGATGGCGCCGAACAATCGGTATGTAAATGACGCCAAAATTGCTGAAGCCGCTGCCAGCATGCTGTCCAAAATCAACATCACAGTCGAACTTAAAACCATGCCAAAAGCACAGTATTGGCCTGCCTTTGATGAACGTGCTGCTGACATCATGATGATTGGTTGGCATTCAGACACAGAAGATTCTGCAAATTTCTCAGAGTTTTTGACTATGACCCCGAATACAGAAACAGGTTATGGCCAATACAACAGTGGCAACTTTGCAAACTCTAAAGTGGATGGTTTGATTTTGAAAAGTCAAAGCATGACAGATCCAGTAGAGCGCTCAAAAGTGCTGCAGGAAGTTGAACAGATCCTCTATGATGAGGCTGCTTTCATTCCGCTTCATTGGCAGAACCTTGCTTGGGCTGCCCGTAAAGGCATCGGAGTTGAGAAGGTCGTCAACGTGATGAACTTCCCGTACCTCGGCGATCTTGTCATTAAATAAACCAAGTATAATTGGGATCGGTACCTTTTCGAAGGTACCGATTTTTTTAGGAATTTAGTTTTGGATTATTTGTACTTTGCCATCAAACGGCTGCTTCAAGCCGTGTTGGTAATGTTAGTGATTAGCCTTATTGGCTTTTCAATTCAAGATAACTTAGGCGATCCGTTACGTGAGTTAGTGGGACAATCTGTCTCCGAAAATGAACGTGAAGCCATGCGCGATCGCATGGGCCTCAACGATCCATTTTTAACTCAGTATGGCCGCTTCATGTATAAAGCTGTGCAAGGCGATCTTGGCAATTCCTATTTCTTTAAAAAACCAGCACTCGAAGTCATCGCCGCAAAATTCCCGGCGACTTTGGAGTTGGTCATTGGAGCGACTCTGCTCATCATTTTTTTCGCCGTTCCCTTGGGTGTCTATTGTGCGATAAATCCCAAAGGTTGGTTTTCCAAATTTATTATGGCGTTCAGCATTGTTGGCATTTCGGTACCTGTATTCTTAACAGCCATTTTTTTAATTTACGTTTTCGCTGTGGAACTAGGGTGGATGCCATCCTTTGGGCGCGGAGACACTTCGGACCTCTTGGGCTGGAACTCTGGTTTTCTCACTGTCGATGGTCTTGTTCATCTGGTGTTACCCAGCATCTCACTCGCGTCCATCATGATGCCCTTATTCATTCGCCTCATTCGCTCAGAAATGATGGAAATCCTCGAAATGGATTACATCAAATTTGCTTGGGCAAAGGGCCTCGTTCCTGTTCGGGTGTGGTTCCTACATGCGTTTAAAAATACGTTACTTCCCGTGATTACAGTTGGCGGCGTGCAAGTTGGGACCATGTTGGCTTATACGATTTTAACCGAAAGTGTTTTCCAGTGGCCAGGAATGGGTTTCTTGTTTTTAGAAGCAGTCAATCGCGTCGATACCCCATTAATTATCGCCTATATTATAGTTGTCGGTTTGATTTTTGTTGTGACCAACACTTTCGTTGACCTGCTCTACACGTGGGTCAATCCAACCGTTAAACTGGTGGGATCAAGATAATGAATAAGCTCACCGCATTTTTGGGATCCGACTTCACCTACCGATTTAGAAAAGACAAAGTCGCCGTCGTCAGCTTTTGCATTGTCGTCTTTCTGGTACTCAGCGCCGTATTCGCGCCATTAATTGCGCCTTATGATCCCTATGATCTTAAATCCATCGACATTATGGACAGCGAGTTACCGCCGTCGTGGAATGAAGATGAAGGGGATGAGAGATTTCTTCTAGGGACAGACCCGCAAGGGCGAGACATGCTCAGTACCATTTTATATGGCATGCGCATCTCTCTCATGATCGGCTTCTTTGCGGTTTTGCTGCAAGCACTGATCGGTGTCTCCATTGGATTGTTGTCGGGCTACGTTGGCGGACGTGTAGATGCTTTTTTCATGCGCCTTGCAGACATTCAGCTATCCTTATCAACTCTCATGGTCGCTATTATAACTCTCGCGGTTTTTCAAGCCGCTTTTGGTGCCGCACTTTATAGCGAACTCGCAATTTTTATGCTCGTCCTCGTTATCGGCATTGCTGAATGGCCCCAATATGCGCGAACAGTCCGCGCCTCCGTGCTAGCGGAAAAGCACAAGGAATATGTGGATGCTGCCCGTGTCATTGGCATGAGCCGAAGCCGAATAATGCTCCGCCATATTCTCCCCAATACGTTATCGCCCGTTTTGGTAATCTCTACCATCCAAGTGGCGAACGCCATCATCTCTGAGGCCGCACTGTCTTTCCTCGGCCTTGGAATGCCTGTCAACAAACCGTCGCTAGGCTCACTTATTTCCAGCGGCTTTGAGTTTATTTTCAGCGGCTCATGGTGGATTACTGTTATTCCAAGCATTGTTCTGATCCTGTTAATCCTCAGCATAAATATGCTGGGAGACTGGCTTCGTGATGTCTTGAACCCGAAATTGTACAAGGACTAGATATGGCACTGCTGGACGTTAAAGATCTGGAAGTGGAGTTCCCACTGGGCCGTAAAACCCTAAAAGCGCTTCATGGGATCAGTTTTTCTCTGAATAAGGGGGAGCGGATAGGTATTGTTGGCGAAAGCGGTGCGGGGAAATCTGTGGCAGCTTTTTCAATTCTGAACCTTCTCAGTAAACCCGGCCGAATTTCCGCAGGCGAAGTCATATTTGAAAATCAGGACATCAGCAAACTTAACAGAGACCAAATGCGGCACATCCGAGGGAACAGGATCAGCATGATCTTTCAAGACCCCATGATGACCCTTAATCCCGTTCTCACCATCGGGACGCAAATGACTGAGTGCCTGAAAGCTCACCGTGCAATTTCAAAGGAAGAGGCGCGACAAATCTCCATCTCTAAACTTCGAGATGTGATGATCCCCTCCCCTGAAAACCGAATGGACAGCTACCCACACGAATTATCTGGCGGCATGCGGCAGCGGGTGGTTATTGCCATCGCCTTGCTGACTGATCCGTCGATCATTGTAGCCGACGAGCCGACAACTGCCCTTGACGTCACCATTCAAGCGGAGATCATGGCGCTTATGTTGGAACTATGTGCCAATAACAATGTGGGTTTAATCTTGATCACTCATGACCTTGCAGTGGTTAGTCAAGTTACGGAAAGAATTATCGTGATGTATGCTGGCCGCATTGTCGAAGAAGGCCAAACACAGGATGTAATTACAAACCCAAAGCATCCCTACACGCGCGGCCTCATTAAAGCCCTTCCGCAAGAAAATTCACCCGGAGCACGCCTCAATCAAATTCGCGGATCAATGCCCGCGTTGGATGCTATCCCCGCTGGATGTTCGTTCAATCCAAGATGTGATTTCGCTGATGAACAGTGTCACAAAGATATCCCCCAACTGACTGGACCCAAAACCCATACAGCAGCCTGCATCCATATCGATCGCATCCCTGCGTTCCAAAGTACCGGAGGTTTAACGTGACTGAAAACACCAAAACTCCGTTAGTGGAAATTGAAAATGTGGAAATGCGGTTTGGCGGCGGCGGTGGTTTTCTCTCATCCCCTCAACCGGTGGTCAAAGCCCTAAATGATGTCTCTCTCACCATTGAAAAAGGAGATGCATTCTGCCTCGTTGGGGAAAGTGGCTGCGGAAAATCAACTCTTGCCAGAACTGTCATAGGGCTTAACCCGCCCAGCGCCGGACAAATCAAATATAATGGCAATCGAATAGATAATTTAAACTCGCGAGATCGTCAGCCGTTTACAAAAAAAATGCAGATGATTTTTCAGAACCCATATGCATCTCTAAATCCCAGAATGACAGTATATCAAACACTGGAAGAGCCCCTCAAAATTCACTATCCGGCCATGAGCCGCGCCGAGATCCGATCAAAAGTAGAAGAGGTTATGCTATCCGTTGGAAATGATCCAACGTGGGGCGAGCGTTACCCCCATGAATTTTCAGGTGGGCAAAGGCAACGCATCAGTATCGCAAGGGCTTTAATGCTTGATCCAGAATTTATCGTGGCCGACGAGCCGATTTCCGCACTAGATGTCTCCATTCAAGCGCAAGTTCTAAATGTCATGATGGATGCCCAAAAAGAGCGAAATCTGACGTATCTTTTCATCACCCATGATTTGTCAGTAGTGGAGCATTTTGGAAGCCGTGTTGCTGTAATGTATTTAGGACGGGTCTGCGAGCTTTCTCATACCAATGATCTATTTAAAACACCGCGCCATCCTTACACACAGGCATTGTTGAGTGCCATTCCAAAAATTGATGGAAGCGGCGTAAACCCTGTTAAAATGTCAGGTGAAGTTCCAACTGCCATGGATTTGCCAAGCGGCTGTGTTTTTCACACCCGCTGCCCTTACGCCAAAGAACGATGCAGTAGGGAAATTCCAGCTCTTCAAGATAATGGCGATACAAAAACTGCCTGCTTTGCCGTTGAAGAAGGTCGGGTTTAGCACTTTCAACGAACAAAGCTTGCTTCAAGACAAAGATCAAAGCCGAAATTAGTATTTTTTGCCTTATTCTTTGGTGTCATCTAAAGACTTCGGCAGATATAAATCCACTGTCGTACCAACGTCGATTTCTGAAGTTACCGAAACATAGCCATTGGATTGTTCAGCAAACCCGTAGACCATGCTTAGGCCCAGCCCAGTCCCTTTACCCATATCCTTGGTGGTGAAGAAAGGCTCAAAAATATGCTCCAACGTGGAAGGAGGCATACCTGAACCACTGTCAGAAATAGACATTTTGACGAAATGCCCCGAGACCCGCTTCGGCGGATGCCCTACATCCTGATTATTAAGGGTCACGTTGGCAAATGAGATGGCCAGGTTTCCACCATTGGCCATGGCATCACGAGCATTATTGGCCAAGTTGAGCAAAACATTCTCCACCTGCCCGGGGTCCGCAAAACAGAACCACAGATTGTCAGGCTGAATAACTTTGATTTCTATATTTGCATCGAGTGTTCGCGGTAAAACTTCAATTAGCCGCTGCAATTGCTCATCGATCTTGATGTTTTTCGGTCGCAGCACTTGCTTGCGTGAATACGCAAGCAAGCTCTGGGTAAGTTCGGCCCCATTCATTGCAGCCCTAAAAATGGCTTCCAGCTGTTTTTGGTTCTTGTTGTCTGCTGTTAGGTTGTTTTCAATTATTTCGGCATTGCCAATTATGACTGACAGTAAATTGTTGAAGTCATGGGCAATACCACCTGTAAGCTGACCAATTGCCTCCATTTTCTGTGATTGGCGCAATTTTTCTTCGGCTGCCTCTCTACGAGCCTCCGCTTCATAGGTTGCAGTTTCATCAGTACCAGTTCCGCGATAGCCTAGAAAAACACCAGCCTCATCAAATATGGGTTTGCCACTAAAACTTTGATGTCGCGGGTTCCCATCTGGGCCCTTAAAAATGTGACGAATGCCTCTGAAAGGTTGCTGTTCACGCATTATCGTGGCTACTTTTTTCGACTTTTCCATCAACTTGAAATAACTCAAAAATTCTCCAACATTTTTGCCTATCATGCGGTTTCGGTCGAACCCATCAAACAAGTCGGCACTTTCTGAAACGATGGTGAAAACCAAGTTTTCATCTGTTTCCCAAAACCAATCTGTTGAATATTCCAATAGATCTCGGAAGCGCGCTTCACCTTCACTCAGAATTCTAGCGTTTTCAACCCGTTCAGTAATGTCGGTTGATGAAAAATACAACCACTCCAAATCACCATTTTTTAGGATTGAGGCATTTATTTCGACGGTCAATTTGTTACCATTTTTATCTGAAATTTCAGATATATAACCGTCGAGTTTCCGATCCTGTTTGAGCTTAGACATAATCCGGTCCCGCATGGCTGTGTCAGACCAGATATTAAGTTCCACGGAGGTGCGTCCAATTGCACTCTCTTTCGTATGACCTAGCGCGTCCGTCCAGCTCTGATTGACATCAACAAATTCACCAGTTTCAAATTCGCTGAGGGAGCACATTGAACTATTGACACTGAAGGCTGATTCAAACAAATCCCTCGAAATTCTCAAGTCGGCTTCAACTTTAGCCTGCCCTGTAATGTCTCGACCATCAAAAAGGAGACCGCCGATGTCCTCAATCTGAACCAAATTATAGGCGACTATATCCAAGAGTAATTCGTGATTGTCGCTGTCTGTAAATTTGAAAAAATCTTGTTGAGGAATATCTGGATTGCCAACGAGGTTATCAACAATTGTCGATGCTTTTCGGGTTGTTTCGTTGTCGACTAATTCACTAAATATATGCCCCAAGCAATTCTGTCCAATAGCGCCCAAAAGACTTTGTGCGAATTTGTTTGCGTAACTAATACGCCCATGCACATCCAGAAGCACAACAAAGTTTCCGGAATTTTCAACAAGGAATCGTAGACCGGCTTCATTAAATTGGGAAATGGGAGCCGTTTTTAGCGACTGTTTGTTCCGATCTCCAATGTTTGGTGTTTTGTCTTTACCTGTCACTTTAAAACCATCTCAATCGAAAATATCACCTTTATTCGAACAATATATGAAACGAAATTAATTAAATACTAATTTTGACGCTTTCACATTAACTTCCAAGCGACTAAAACCATATACATCTTTCACCCATATAAAACCGGATACCGATCATGAAAATTGACAACCTACCTTTTGGAACAACTTCTTGGTCAAACGTAGATCGGACCGAGCATAGCGGCGATACAGGCACAGCTTTCTGGCAGACCCAAAATTTCGGATCGATGCGGGTGCGAATGGTCGAATATACACCTAATTATCTTGCAGATCACTGGTGCAGCAAAGGCCACATATTACTCTGCCTCGAAGGGGAGCTAGTGACAGAATTGGATGATGGGCGCATCTTCACCCTAAAACCTGGCGAAAGTTATCAAGTTGCAGATAACGCCGAAGCCCACCGATCTTCGACCAAAGTAGGTGCAAAATTATTTGTCGTTGATTAGGTCATTGCGCGGGCACGATTGGCACTGCAATAACTGCTTTAGATCCTATCTACTCTATTTTATATTTTGGTGAATTGGCGATGTTTCTAGATCTTTTAATTTCGCTTCAATTCCATCTATTTTCTTTTCTAATGCTCGATTAAGCGTTAGCATTTTGTTGCTTTTATTCAGCATCTCCATTTCCTTCCGAAGCTCTATCAAATCAGAAGTGAGGGGGGCGATTAAACCAATCACTTCGATCTTGGTGAGAGAAGAGGAGGCCTTCGGCTGATGGGCCAAAGCTATTGAAACGGCACCTGCTGCAAACATAATGATAGAGCATGCTGTCAGAATATGTGCTCCTTTAACGAATTGAGCAATATGATCGTTCATTCCTTGGTTCATAGAGGCACAATAGAGAAGTCCCCGAGCATGCAGTGCTTTGTTATATTTCCGAAATTCCTTTTTCTCGAAATCAAATACTGATTGAAGAAATGGTTTCTCCACGGTTTTTAATGAGATAGCCCTCACAATTGAGATAAATCCGAAGACTAGTAAAACCGAAGACACGAACAACAATATAATTGAAATTTTATACTCGTTTGAATTCAAGGAGGTTTGTTCCAACAGAAATACAAAGATGGAAGCTAAGAGCGGAACTAAAAAGGCAATTAACGTAAAAGTCGCTCGCGCTTTCTGTTCTAACTGGAAACGAGAATTTTCAACATCGTCAAAAATTCGCTGACATTGTTCAAGCTGCCTATCGTCTACTTCATCAGAGCGTACTAGAGGGGGTTCTAATATTTCTTCTGGCCGTGGATTAAACGGGATAATTGCAATCCACAGAAAATCTTTAAAACCGACGCACAACCTCCAGGTCTGTTTTAAGAAGCTGCCCCCTGATCCCCTCCCTAAAGGTAAAGGTGGTCTGCCTATAAACTCTTTTTCCATATCTCCCCCTCAAAGAACATTTCTATAAATGCTTCGCGCATTGGAGATTTAGGACTGAAGGTCTAGTCTAAACGACACCTTTTTTGGATAAAATAAGTCCCCAATCACTATTTTACCTAAATACGGATAGATCTAGCCCCCTACGTATACAAAGAAATTGCCTGCATCTCCGATTTTTTTCAGTCAATTTAGCAAAACTCATTTTTCTAAAGCTACGCTCCACGACCCTTTAGCTTCTCTTGCTAAGCCCATATTTGAGTAGAGACTGATTGAGTATATCATTCAAGATCCCACTGTAACAGTCCAATGGAACAGCGCAAATAAACTTAATTTATCAGGAAGTTATTGATATTATTCAGAGACCACTCGCGCCTATGGAGAATATTATATTTTAAAACTCTACTATTAATCAGGGAATATACTATATAGCTCATAATCTAAGCTTTAGTTGAAGGAAAGAATATGATGCGAATAATTTTACCTTTAATTGCAGCGCTTCTCCTCCTCGACGTATGTTTGATTTCCAGCAGCGCACTCGCCACAGACATTATCACGGTCAACGCCAAAAAGTCGGATAATGATACTCGTTTTGAATACCCTATGAAATTGTTGCGTCTTGCCCTTGAACGAACAAAAAAACAATACGGTGATTACAAAATCCGCCGCGCGGCAACGGGTATGACCAGAGATCGGGCGCTGCGGGAATTAGCAACCGGCAACCTTACGTTGTTTGCAGGGGCCACTCGCCGAGAGTGGGAGGAAGCAGCTATCCCTATTCGGATTCCTCTAAGGAAGGGTATACTTGGATACAGGCTTTTTTTAATTAGATCTGATAGTCAATCTCAGTTCAGTAAGATCACGAATATTGACCAGCTAAAAAAATTACACTTAGGTGCTGGCTCTCAATGGAGCATTTCTTTGGCATTAAAACGTCTGGGGTATGTTGTTTATGGCGGGACAAAATACGAACCGCTTTTCCAAATGCTCTCCGAAAAACGTTTCGATTACTTTCCTCGCGGCATAAATGAGATATTTGTTGAATTCGAAACAAGGAAAAATACTTTCTCTAATTTAAAAATTGAAGAAACGATAGCGCTTTACTTACCATTACCAACCTATTTCTTCATCACTCCCACACGTCCAGATTTAGCCTCTCGTATAAAGCAAGGCCTCTTTTCCATTCTGGAAGACGGAACAATGGACCGAATATTCTTTGAGTACCACTCAGACGATATAAAAAAAGCTCGTCTTAAAGACCGTACAATTTTTAAATTACCTAATCTGAACTTATCGGACGAAACACCATTTCATCGTACCGATTTTTGGTATCATCCCGAATAGCCCCACAGTTCAAGATAAATCGATACAGTTCCAATATTGCCTGCCCATTTTCATATTCGGTGGCACATTCTCATCTTCTTCAAGCAGATAGGCGTAGTAGATCTCGCCATTTTCTTTGATTTTCGTAAGCGCGGTGATAATACTTGTTACCACGCTGGATCAATCTGGGGTGTTTGGGCCTATCGTTCATAGCTCCACTGTAACAGTTTCAACCTGAAATCAAGAGCAGTAAGCACTTATCATATGAGCAGGGGTGACGCGAGATTTATGTACCTAGAATATAGATTACACAAAACAGATACTCAAAGACATGTGGCTGTGAACACATTCTTTACAGTGGTGTTAGTTCCTAGTGGTGCAACCAGTGGTACACATCAAACACACAGGTAACTTTACAGGCCTGAAAACCTCTTCCAGTAGGGGTTACAGACCAAATACTTGCCCCTGTGACGTTAAAAGTTACCAGAACGTATAATTGACATACAAACCAATGTGTTAGTTTGATCTCAATACGCTTCGTGATCAGGATCGCCACCAAGTTCAATTGCTTTGTCCAATACGCCTTTGGCAAGCGCCGCGATGGAAACCATCAATCAGGAACAATCTGTCGTCAACTTTGTAGACTGTAATCGGCGGAAACTCACTCCCTGCCTTCATGCTACGTGCGTACCCTTCAACGGTCTTCGAGTTGATATCTGCTCGTACTTGCAAGGTATCTTGGTCACGTACAATTTGTCTGATTTCAATCTTTGGCATGGTGTCTTTCTTGTTGTGGAGGGATGCTACTTCAAATGCCTATCTGACTGGGAAAGATATTGGCGTAATGGCAACGTGTAATTGCTATTGGCGATCTGAGCAATATCGAAAACGGATAAGCCTTAATCAGGCATAGGTGGGCACGAGTGCGCTTGTCTGTGTTCGCAGGGCTATTGCATTCAGCTGTAGCACCTGTTGCTGGTGACTCGTTCTGTGCCTCCTGTGGCTAAGTGGTATAGAGGAGGCATCAGGTTGTCAGTTCCATTTCCTGTTTCGCCTTAATGATCCCGTGAACCTTGCCCAACGACAGGCCAACGTCCTTGGCAATCATACGAAGGTTGTCACCACTTGCCTTACCAGCAAGCACAGCCTCTTTCTTCTTGTTGGGAACGGCTGGTCTTCCGAGCTTAACTCCATTGGCCTTGGCTCTGCCCAGTCCTGCCTTAACACGATCCTGTCTCATGGCGCGCTCAAACTCGACAAAGACACCCATCATCCCAAACAGCGCCTTCCCTCCTGCTGTTGTCGTATCAATCCCCTGCTTGTGGAGGAACAGATCGACCTTCAACCCATGAAGCTCTTCAAGGAACGACCCAGACGATCGACAGACCAATCCATCACTACATCAAACTTGCGTCTGGTGGCATCTTTAAGCAACCGATCATATTCAGGACGTTGATCTCTCCCCTTGGAACCTGAGACACGATGATCCTCATAAACTGCGACAATCTCCCTCCCTACACACTTGGCTCATTCTTGAAGCTCCCTGAGCGGGTTCTCGGCGGTCTGGTCTTTGGTGGATACACGGAGATAGATCGCTGCCCGTTTCATTGTCGTTGCCCCTCGTTGTTGGATACCTCCTCAGAATCATACACAAGATCGTTCATAAATTTTTTGTTATTTGAACATACAATGAGGCACGATGAAACCTGCTGTTTGCTTGGGGTGAAGCGCGGTGTTACCTGACCACTCTCCCCACCAACGATAGGAGAACGTGGTCTGACGTGTTGCACGGGAGACAGAACATTTATGCTGGCCCATACAGGGTAATAAAAATGACAACGGATGGGAGTACGGGGGGATTGTCGCAAGGGAGCACGTATATTTACCCGCTCAGAAATTTGAGGTGAGAAACCGATGAGTTATGACTGTCCCTTCAATTGCTCCGCCCCCAAGTCTTAAGTTATAAATGCCAATACTTGACCTGACAAGCTTTCCCAATGAATTCTGACTAGATCCTGCGGCCTGCTCGCCAGCGACAACAAGACATTTATATACCCTAAATAGAACGAATTCTTTGTTCAGCTCTTGTGTCAATTTCTGGCATATGTCGATTTAAATTATCAACCCTAACTTCACAAACTTTAGTTTAAGAGCTATATATACAACTTCTGCTTAAATTCGATTTTGAATATAGTCATCGGTCTTATATAGGAACACTATCTTGATCCGTCTGACAGAAAAATGGTCCTTAACCTCAAGGCTGATATTTATTATTGCACATGGTTTATGGCTGACGCTGGCCTCAACTGTTCTGGCACAGGATAACAGCACCAAACAGTCTAAACCTGCAACACTTGAAGTTAATGTGGGTGTGCTAAAATTCTTCCCTCCATATTATCTGTTGAATGAAAATGGAAACCCGTCGGGTTTCGCCGTCGACGTAATGAATAGGGTCGCGGAACAATCAGGGTTATCTGTTACCTATAAAGTGAAAGAAAACTGGGCTGCTACCTTCAAGGCACTTCAGCGAAATGAAATCGATATTATCCCTAACCTAGGTATCACCGAAAACCGTAAGAAGTTTGCTGTATTCACGACCCCGTACGAGACCTTGCGGATTTCAATTTTCACTCGGGCTGACACCCGTAATGTTAAAGGGATTGGTGACTTTACTGGGCGTCCTATTGGCGTTGTCGACTTGAATGCGGCACACAAAATTCTGAAGTCCCGTGATAATTTTGAGCTGCGTGTTTTTCATGATTTTTCTGATGCTTTGTTTGCTCTACTCTCCGCCAAAATCGATGCCATCGCTTTCCCGGAATCCGTGGCGTGGAAGCTGGCCCGTGAAATCAAAATTGACAATCAGATAAAGGTCGTAGGAGAGCCACTGAAAGAAATTAAGCGGGCCATGGCTGTGGGGAAAGACAAAGCAGAATTGCTGGTGATTTTAAATCGAGCCGTCGATGAATTTATTACTTCTCCTGAATATCAAAAAATCTATGTGAAATGGTTTGGAAAGCCTACCTCCTTCTGGACAGTAAAAAGAGTTGCCATAACAATGGGTTTAGCGATGATGGCCCTTTTTCTGTTCATGATGTGGTTGCGATATCAAACAAATGCTAGATTGTTACAGGTACTGAGGAAAAGTGAAAATCGCTTTGATACCAGTCAGAAATGCGCAAATATTGGCTCTTGGGAATTAATTATAGAGACGGGTAAGTTGCACTGGTCGAGTAAAGTATTTGAGATGTTTGGTTACAAAGAAGGAGAAATTGAACCAACATATGAGAGTTTTCTTGCTGCAATTCATCCTGAAGATCGGCAGTCTGTTGTCAATGCAGTGAACACATCTATTGAAGAAAACAAAGAATATAATATAGAACATCGAGTTGTCTGGTCAGACGGAACGGTAAGATGGGTTCGCGAAATCGGAAACGTTAGCCTCGATCAAAGTGAACAGTCCCCGATCATGCTAGGTATCGCCCGAGACGTCACTGAACGCAGACATCTTGAAGAACAATTACGCCAATCCCAAAAAATGGACGCAGTGGGCCAATTAACCAGCGGTATCGCGCACGATTTTAATAATATTCTAGGCATCGTTTTAGGTAATTTGGAACTGGTTGAGAGCAACGTGGCTAAGGATGAAGAAACCCTCATTTTTGTTAAAGCCGCCCTCAAAGGTGTTGATCGCGGTGCAGAAATGACCAGAAAACTTCTGAATTATTCGCGCGAGGATGTCGGAAATGAGAAGTTTGTTTTAATTAACGAATTCATTAAGGAGATGGAAACGCTGATCGTTAAGGCCTTAACCGCTTCAATCAGCACAACAATTCATTTGAAGGAAAACGTCTGGCCCGTTAAAATTAATCCCGGTGATTTGGAAGACGCTTTGCTTAACCTTTCCTTGAATGCCCGCGATGCGATGCCTAACGGCGGCAATTTGGTCATCGAAACTTCCAATAAGGTTCTTGATGAAGATTATGTTCTTCGTAACCCTCAGGCGAAGGTTGGAGAGTTTGTCATGCTTTCAGTAAGCGATACTGGGTTGGGAATGACACATGAAGTCAGAGAAAAGGCTCTGGAGCCATTCTTCACCACAAAGGAAAAGGGCAAGGGAACGGGGCTTGGTCTTAACATGGTATACGGTTTCGTGCAGCGTTCAGGGGGGCACATCAAGATATATTCAGAGGTTGGAGAAGGAACGACATTCCGCATCTACCTGCCGAGGGCTTATGATGATGGCGATGTTGAAGAGAGCATTACCTCGCAGATTGACCTGCAACATGCCAATGAGACCGTACTGGTGGTAGATGATGAAGAAGAGTTGGTTAGGGTTGCGGTAAATCATCTTGAGAATTTGGGGTATAAAACACTGCACGCATATGATGGCATGCAGGCACTAAAAGTGCTGAAAGAAAATAAAGGTATCGGTCTTTTGTTTACTGATTTAGTTCTACCGGGAGGTATGGATGGCTATCAACTCGCTTTAACCTCCCATAAAGAGCAACCTGCTCTTAAAATTTTGCTAACCAGTGGTTTCGCCAAGAAACGCGAGGAACTTTTACATTATGACGACAGATTCCTAGAAAGCCTAATCTCAAACCTATTAAACAAGCCATATACTGCCTCAGAATTGGCTATAGCTGTACACAAGACTTTGGATGGCGAGGGTTGAAGGCTATTCGGGAGGGGGCAACCCTTTGCGACAGCTTAAGTGGTAGGTCGATCTCCGGGGTATTCTCAGACACTATCGATCCTCATCGCCGGATACTGTGCAAGTCCAGACCCTCTGCCGTGACTGTAGTTAGAAGACATCCAGCCGTACCTCTACAACCTCACTGTACAACTTGAAGCCATTCTGCCAGCGTTACCTCTTTGGAGCATTGGAATAAACATCGGTGAGCATCTTGCCGGTATTATGTCCAAACAGGTGCAATGAAAGGGCTATATTAATCTCTGCCGTGTTCTCCAGAATTGTTGCTGAGCACAATTAACACACCTCAACCATCAAATGCTCCAAATCAAGATCGCGATAATGAAGCCTCCTCATCTCCTCCAATTTCTGGAGCCTGTACCCACGACCATAGCGCCCTGACATTCCGTCCTCACGATGCCCCTGCAACGCATCCATTACTCCCTTGCTAATACCACTATCCCTGCACGCATCCTCAAAGTTATGACGGAAACTATGGAACGAATTCTTCCCCTTTTTCTTCACATTTATGGATTCAAGAAAACGTCCGTAATGCTTTGGGTAAGGAGAAGAGTAGTAGCCATCGGCACCCATTGACATCTCAGGGAACAATCGAAGTTCACCTTGCGTTCTCCTCGCTTCAACATGCTTCAGCAAACCCATTTCTACAAGATCGGGATGAACAGGAGTTAGCCGTTCAGAACCTGAAGTCTTCAGTCGCTTATCTTCCCCTTCCAAGTTTAGCGTGAAGTACAGCACATCCTGTTTCTCTTTGATGTCGTCCACATACAACTGGATAATCTCACCAGACCTTGCCCCCGTATAAAGCGCAATCAATGGCACCCAGAAGATCCCCTTATCGCGAGGCACATCATCTCCTGATTAGCTCCATTCTTTGTTCGACTTACAACCGGTATATAAATGGGGAGTTGAATTTCGTTATGAGTTCGCTGTCTGTGAATGGGTCAGGTGGTGAGCCATCGTAATTATTTGCAGCCCACCCTCAAAATGATCCAACAAATCCCATTAGCTTATTTGCGTTCTTGTCTGACATTGGCGACATACCGAGTGAGGCGGCTTTATCAGCAGCTTTATTGATAAACATGCCCTTCAACTCAGACTTCTTATTCCAGTTTGCAGAAAGGTTTAACAGCATGCCTTTGTAGACACGAGCATCAGTCTTTGAATAAGCATCAATGGGACAGCCCCCAATCACATCAATGAAATGTCCCATCCAAACACGGTGTTCATTCTCTGTTTTGGGAACCCAACTTCCCCGTATTTTCTCTTGAATCCATTCTTCAACGGCTATAGACAACAAAGGTAAACTGCTCTGGATGCTTGTATCAGGTGCAACGGGTGTTTTGACTACATTGCCCTATTTTCGAGACTTGATAGCCTCACTGACCTTAATGCTGGCGGCTTGCAGTTCACGGGTGAGTTTCTTCAAGCTTGGCGATACAGGGTCAAGGCGAAGGTCGATCTCATCCCACGACAACACTTCATCTGCTTCATCCATGTAGAAGCCATCAATCTTGCCGCGTGCATAATTGTGCCGGGTCTTCAAGTCAACCCTTCGACATCAAAAGAGAACTCCTCAAAGCTATTAGCCTTAAATCCGTGCTCTGCAATTGTGGCGTTAGCATCAACACTTTCATTGATAAGGATCGTCTTTTCATCCACTTCCTCGAAGCCTTCCAGACGAATTTCATCATCCTCCTCCAACAAATGTGAAAGATAGATTTCACCAACCTGCTTTATTACCTCATCGGAAAGGACATCCAAAAGAGGTTCGCTTTGAAGTTTCAGTTTGCGGCGATGGTCGTCAAACTTCCGATCAATGGTGACAGCGGCAACCCGAACACGCCTTAATGCCTCTTGGTGGTCAGAGGTTCCAAGTGAGAAAGTTTCTTCAGACTTTGAGTAGGTTTCCTTGATATCTTGAGAAACGGCTGCGCTCTGGTAATACCTATTACCGCAAACGATTAATCTGGGGTGTTTGGGCATATCATTCATAGCTCCACTGTAACAGTCCAATGGAACAACGCAAATAAATAACCCTTACTTATCAGCAAGTTATTGATATTATTGAGATGAAAATGGTGCCGCCGGAGAGAATTGAACTCTCGGCCTCTCCCTTACCAAGGGAGTGCTCTACCACTGAGCTACGGCGGCGCGGCGCTTTTACAGCGCTGGTTTTGTGCTAGGGGTGTATATAAGAGGGGGGACATTTCTGCAACGACTAAATTGAGTTTTTTGTTCATCAAGCGGCCAGATACTGCTACTGATGCTGGAGATGAAGAGTGGATGACACAGCTATGACCGATGACGAGCCCAAAAAGCTAACCCAACAACAACAAAAAGACGCGGATAAAAAAGACCGTCTTGCGGGATTGCTCCGTGCGAATTTACGGAAACGAAAAGGCTTGCAGCGGGACCGCGGGGAAACGGCGCCGGACGCCATTAAGAACAAAAACCGCATGATAGACTAGTTACCGCAGCTTCCCTGCCCTTTTGCCCTTGGCGCAGTCTTAAGTTGTCTATAAGATGGCGCAAATTTTTAGTTTGCTTAACGGAGAAATGTCCCATGTCCATTCTGTCGGATAAATGGATCAGATCAGCGGCCCAAGAACACAAAATGATCGAGCCGTTCGTGGAAAGTCAAAAAAGCGAGGATATGATCTCATACGGCTTGTCATCCTATGGGTATGATGCACGGGTATCTGACGAGTTCAAAATTTTCACAAATATTGATTCGGCCACGGTTGACCCAAAGAACTTCTCTGACGACAGTTTCGTTGACCGGAAAACAGATGTCTGCGTTATACCGCCCAATTCTTTTGTTTTGGCCCGCACCGTAGAGTATTTCAGGATTCCCCGTGACGTGCTGGTTATTTGCCTCGGCAAATCCACGTATGCCCGCTGCGGTATTATTGTGAACGTGACACCGCTGGAACCTGAATGGGAAGGCCATGTGACACTAGAATTTTCGAACACAACACCGCTGCCTGCAAAAATCTACGCCAATGAAGGAGCCTGCCAGTTCCTTTTCCTAAAAGGTAATGAGCCGTGCGAGGTATCCTATAAAGACCGCGCAGGTAAATATATGGGGCAGCAAGGCGTCACCCTCCCTAAACTTTAAGCGCCATACGCTGGCCTTATTTTTCCAGCATATGAAAATGAGAGGCGGCCTTCTTCGGACGGCCCCTCTTTGTATTTACGAGACTATAAACTGCCAAGTGGCAGATCAGGACCAGAGAACCAATGGATAGTATTCGCATTCGGGGCGGCAAGCCACTTTACGGAAAAATCGAAATCAGCGGCGCGAAGAACGCAGCGCTGCCGCTAATGGTTGCCTGTCTCTTAACCGATGAGACCGTGACGCTGAGCAACCTTCCCCATGTTGCGGATATCTCGACCCTGACTAATCTTCTCTACCAACATGGTGTCAGCGCTCATTTAAACGGTCATGAAAACGGGAATTCGAATGGTCGTGCGCTCTCTTTGACGGCGAAAAACATTACCAGCACGGAGGCTCCATACGACATCGTTCGCAAAATGCGTGCGGGTGCTCTTGTGCTCGGCCCGCTCCTCGCCCGTGTGGGTAAAGCCAAGGTGTCCTTGCCCGGCGGTTGCGCTATTGGCTCTCGTCCAATGAACCTTCACCTTGAAGGGTTGGAAGCCATGGGCGCCACCATCGAAATTGAGGCTGGCTACATGGTAGCTGAAGCCCCGAACGGGCTAAAAGGCGCTGAAATCCGTTTTGACAATGTGTCTGTTGGTGCAACCGAAGACCTGCTTATGGCAGCGACTTTGGCAGACGGCGTTACGGTTCTTGAAAATGCCGCCCGGGAGCCTGAAATCACCGATCTCGTGTTACTTCTTCGGGCGATGGGCGCTCAAATTGAGGGCGATGGCACAGAACGTTTGGTCATTACAGGGCAGCCAAAATTGCACGGCGCCGATTACAGCGTTATGCCTGACCGTATAGAAACGGGCACTTATGCCATTGCCGCTGCCATGGTTGGCGGACGAATTGAGCTTACCAATACGCGGGCTGATCTCATTTCATCGGTTATTGAAGTGATGGAAGCTGCTGGTGCAACTATTGAAATCACAGACGATGGCTTAATCGTTGAGCGGGATCCTGCAACACCCATTCAGGGTGTCGATGTGTTGACCCATCCCTACCCAGGCTACCCAACAGATATGCAAGCCCAAATCATGGCGTTGATGGCCATCTCAAACGGCGCATCCATGATTACAGAGACGATTTTTGAAAATCGGTTCATGCACGTACCGGA
>CAJXWA010000037.1 GCA_913062525.1 uncultured Alphaproteobacteria bacterium
CGGCAACACCAACAGCAATACAGACAAAAATAACAACAGACGTGGTTTTTACGCCAAGCAAAAAGCGCAAGAGATTGCTATAAGCGGGATTGTTGAGGATTTTTGCCAGCCAACCGATGAAGTTTCCAATAGGGATAACCGGGTGCGGAATAAACCGGTAAATGAGTTTTGGATCGCCGATCAGCATGTCTGCCGCAAAAACGGCAAAAACGATGAACTGTGGATCAAAGGCGTGATCGACTATTTTATTGGCAAGATCAGACATGGCGTCAAGATGGTGCCCGGCACGAAAACCGTCAATAGAAAATATTTGCTGAAGGCAGCATAAATACTTAAGTGATGCGCCTGCCTAAGAAAACGGGCAGGCCGGACAATGGAGTTAGAAATGACAGAAAAAATTGGTGTAATGGTATGTGGTCACGGTAGCCGGGATGAAGGCGCTGTCACACAATTTGCAGCTGTCGCAAAAGGTATTGCGGCCCGTCTTCCTCAATACGAGGTAGATTCTGGTTTTCTTGAATTCGCGACACCCATTATTCGAACCGGTTTGGATAATTTGGTTGAAAGCGGACATAATCACATTCTTGCGGTGCCCGGTATGTTATTTGCCGCAGGACACGCAAAAAACGACATCCCGTCAGTTCTAAACGCATACGCCGCGACAAAGGAGAATTTGAAAATCTCCTATGGCCGCGAACTTGGCATTGATCTGAAGATGATCCGTGCAGCGGGGGAGCGGATTAAAGAGGCTCTCGCAACTACTGACGCTGGCATTCCAATGCATGAGACAATGTTGGTTGTTGTGGGCCGCGGCGCCTCCGACCCTGACGCGAACTCCAACGTGTCGAAAGTCATGCGGATGCTGTGGGAAGGCCTTGGGTTTGGTTGGGGCGAGACAGTCTATTCTGGCGTTACCTTCCCATTGGTTGAGCCCGGCCTCGAACATGCGGTGAAACTTGGGTACAAACGCATTGTCGTTTTCCCTTATTTCCTTTTCACAGGAATACTCGTCAATCGCATCTATGATTACACAGATAAGGTTGCGGCTAAAAATCCAGATATCGAGTTTATTAAAGCCCCCTACCTTAACGATCACCCATTGGTTCTCGATTGTTTCGCAGAGCGGGTTCAGGAAATTCTGGACGGTACCAACAATATGAATTGCGGCCTGTGTAAATACCGCGAACAGGCCCTTGGTTTTGAAGATGAAGTTGGCCTCGTCCAAGAAAGCCATCACCATCACGTTGAAGGCATTGGAACGGGCGACGCGGAAGCACATAGCCATGACCACAGTCACGAACACAATCACGAACATGACCACAAAGATGATCACGGGCATTCACACGACGACCACCACCATCATCCCTACCCTCATGCCGACCATCCTTTAGGACCGGTCACCATGAAAGACGATGGGTAAATTACGCTGATGTATGACTACTTGAAAGATCCGGCAGCAATCTACGAAAAATCTTTCGCAACTGTGCAGACTGAAGTCGTTTTTGGCGATGTTAGTCCTGCTCTTCAGCGCATGATCACGCGGATTATTCATGCCTGCGGTATGCCGGAAATTTTTGATGACCTGGCCTACTCAGCCGACGTGGCAGATGTGTGCATTGATGCCCTTAAAAAAGGCGCACCGATTTTGAGTGATTGTGAGATGGTCCGGCATGGGATCATCAAAAAATTTCTCCCCTTAGACAATCAAATCATCTGCACGCTCAATGATCAGCATACGCCCGAACTTGCGGCTCAATTGAAAACAACAAGATCGGCCGCCGCTATCAATGGCTGGGAGCCTCATTTACAAGGCGCTATCGCCGTATTTGGTAATGCGCCTACAGCGTTGTTTCATTTGTTGGAGATGATTGAAAAAGGTGGCCCGAAACCGGCTGCAATCATAGGCTTTCCTGTGGGATTCGTGGGAGCGGCTGAATCAAAGGATGCGTTAAAATCCTTCGGACATGACATCCCTTTCATCACACTTTGCGGCCGTAAAGGTGGCAGCGCCATGGCCGCCGCTGCCGTCAATGGCGCATCGGTTGGAGCGGGAAAATAGATGACGGCTTGGCTTAACATAATAGGTGTCGGAGATGACGGGCTTGGGTCTTTAAACGAAGCCGCAAAAATCGCCCTTTCTAAGGCGACATTGATCGTTGGCGGCAAACGCCATTTGGACATGCTGCCCAAAGATGACGATCGTGCGACATTAATTTGGCCGAGCCCGCTGATACAGCTTGTGGATGATGTTATGGCCAAACGCGGCCAGCAAATCACAATTTTAGCGACTGGCGATCCCATGCACTATGGTATTGGCGTCACTTTCGCCAAACGATTACCTGCAACCGAAATGGCTGTATTCCCAGCATTGTCGGCCTTTGCGCTGGCCGCATCTCGGCTCGGATGGGATTTATCAAGAACCATTACAATGACCCTGCATGGCAGACCGTTGGAACTCATCCTGTCCAATTTGGCGCCGGCCACTCAGATTTTGGCTTTATCGGATAACGGCGACACTCCCAGTCATTTGGCTGCGCTTCTTTGCGATACTGGTTACGGCGATAGCGTTCTGACAGTTCTGGAGCATATGGGTGGGTCAAAAGAAAACCAGCAAACTAAAACTGCAAATCGGTGGGTCGGGCAAAAGTGTCAGGATTTAAATACCATCGCAGTTGACTGTGTGGCCGACAACACAGCAAATCCTATCAGCCTTATACCCGGCCTTCCCGATGATGCATTTGTCCACAATGGACAAATAACAAAGCGCGAAGTTCGAAGTGCTACCCTCGCAGCATTAAGCCCTCTTCGCGGTCAATTACTTTGGGATGTTGGAGCTGGATCAGGCTCTATCAGTACCGAATGGATGCGCATTAACCCCCTGAACCAAGCTATGGCTATTGAGCACATACAAGATCGGTTGGACCTGATCCAACAGAATCGTGTAAAATTGGGCGTCCCGGGATTGAAAATAATTTCTGGAACGGCTCCAGAGGCACTGGCAAACCTGCCAGACCCAGATCGTATTTTCATTGGCGGCGGCCTCACCAACGAAGGTGTTTTTGAGATTTGCTGGCAACGATTGAAACCCGGCGGAGTTCTGGTTGCCAATACGGTCACGACACAGGGGGAAAGCTTCGCATTTAATCTCGCAGAACAATGGGACGGGGAACTTACGCGTCTCAATATCTCACGCGCTATAAAAATAGGGAATTTCACCAGCTGGAAACCCTTTAGACAAGTTACACAGTTAAGATTGGTAAAAAAATGACAGGGACCCTGTACGGGCTAGGAATTGGACCGGGTGATCCGGACTTAATCACACTAAAAGCTTTGAAAATACTCCAAAATAGTCCTGTTGTGGCCTACCCAACATTAGAAGATGGGGACAGTCTTGCAAGGGCAATTGTCGCGCCGCATTTAAGCGGTGAGCAAGAAGAAATTGCGATCCGTATCCCCATGGCCGTGGAACGGAAACCAGCGCAAGATGCCTACGACACCGCTGCCGAACAACTGAGTGCGTGCCTGGCATCTGGCCGAGATATTGCCGTGTTGTGTGAAGGTGATCCGTTTTTCTATGGATCCTTCATGTATCTTTTTGGCCGAATGGCGGAGAAATTTCCGGTGGAAGTCGTGCCCGGCGTATCCTCCCTTACGGCTTGTGCTGCAGCGTTGCAAACCCCGCTCTCTGCTCGAAACGATGTGGTCAGCGTGCTTCCGGCCCCCCTCGACAGCGCCACTTTAAAAGCCCGAATTGAAGCCGCTGACAGTATCGCCATTATGAAAGTTGGTCGCCATTTTGATCGGGTACGGACCCTCATTCAAGAAATGGGACTAATGGACAAAGCAAATTATATAGAACGTGCCAGTATGAAGAACCAAAGAATCCTCTCCCTTGAAGATGTCGCTGCCGACGCTGCGCCTTATTTTTCCATGATCCTTATTCATAAGCGGGGACAAGCATGGAAATGACACCTCCCATTGCGATTATCCTTCTCAACAACAGCGGCCGTGCAACTGCGGATGCTTTGCTTGAGATTTATCCAGAAGCCTTGATACATGGTTTGGGCAACCGAGTAGATAATCCAGATCTCACATTTCAGCAAACAGCCACCCACCTGCAGGAACTTTACAAAAGTGGTACACCAATTCTCGGGATATGCGCGGCTGCAATTTTGGTTCGCTGTCTTGCACCGGCCCTTAACGACAAGCTGGTTGAGCCGCCCGTTCTGGCCATCTCCGACACAGGATCTATGGTGGTTCCGTTACTTGGTGGGCATCACGGCGCTAATGATATGGCACGCCATATTGCAACTGCCCTGAAAGGTCAACCGGCCATCACAACCGCAAGCGATGTCCATTACAATATCGCGCTTGATAATCCACCAGAAGATCTTGCCCTTGCAAATCCTGAAGACATGAAACTGTTTGTGGGGAAATTGCTTGGCGGAGAGACTATAAAGCAAGTGGGCGAGCACTCTTGGTTATCAGGCTCCGACTTGCCGTTTTCAGAAACGGGCAAATTGTCTATAACGGTCACAACCTCACCAATTCAAGGAGATGAACAAGCACTTGTTTATCATCCCAAAACCATGAGCCTTGGCGTTGGCTGTGAGCGTCATGCCGATGCTGATGAGTTAATTGGCCTAATCAAAACGACACTGTCGGAAAACGACATTAGTCCACTTTCCATCGCGTCAGTGAGTTCTATTGATTTGAAATCAGACGAACGGGCAGTTCACAGCGCTGCAAATTATTTTGGAATGGCGCCAAAATTCTTTGGTGCAGTCCAGTTAGAAGATGAAACGCCTCGCTTAAAAACACCATCCAATATCGTTTTCGCCGAAGTCGGATGTCACGGTGTTAGTGAAGGTGCTGCCCTTGCCGCTGCAGGCTCTGATGCAAATTTGATTGTTCCGAAAGTCAAATCAAAGCGAACAACTGTGGCCATTGCTGAAAGCCCAACGGCAATCAACATCCGCGCCGTTGGGAAAATTCAAGGCAAGCTGTCTGTTATCGGTATTGGCCCCGGCCAAGACGCGTGGCGAACTCCCGAAGCCAGCCACCTTATTTCAGAAGCCACTGATCTGGTCGCTTATGGTTTGTACATTGATCTTCTCGGAAAAACGGCACACGGGAAAATCCGTCATGATTTCGGCCTCGGCGAAGAAGAGAAACGCGTTCGCTTTGCCCTTGATCTCGCGGCAGAGGGAAAGAATGTTGCCCTCATCTCCTCTGGTGACATTGGTATTTATGCCATGGCGACATTGGTGTTTGAGCTAATTAAACGAGAAGAACGCGGTGAATGGGACCGTCTTGATATTCAGGTAACTCCCGGCATTTCAGCGCTGCAAGCCGCAGCGGCTCGTGCCGGTGCGCCGCTTGGTCATGATTTCTGTACCATTTCGTTGTCTGACTTGCTAACTCCGTGGGATGCCATTGAAAGACGCTTGAAAGCGGCGGCAATGGGTGACTTTGTTGTCGCCTTTTACAATCCGGTTTCCTTAAAACGCCGGACGCAATTACATGCTGCAAAAGCCATTCTGCTAGAACATCGCCCAGACACAACACCGGTCATCGTCGCCCGTAATCTTGGCCGTGAAGATGAAAGTGTTCAGATCATGCCTTTGGCGGATTTAGATCCCGAAAAAGTAGATATGCTGACACTGGTAATGGTCGGATCTAGTGACAGTCAAATAACAACAACAAACTCAGGGTTAAAAAACTGGGCCTACACCCCGCGCGGATATGCCGGTAAAATGGCACCTGTAGCAAAGGAAATAAATTCATGACAGTACATTTCATTGGTGCCGGCCCCGGAGCCGCTGACCTGATTACTCTGCGCGGGCGCGATCTGATTGCGGCCTGCCCCGTCTGCCTATATGCCGGATCGTTGGTCCCAGAAGAGATTGTCGCGCACGCTTCAAGCGATGCCCACGTTGTAGATACAGCGCCGCTTCATCTTGACGAAATCATGAAAGAAATGATTGATGCCGATGCAAAGGGGCAGGATGTCGCCCGTGTCCATTCAGGCGATCCTAGCCTTTATGGTGCAATTGGTGAGCAAATGCGCCGTTTGGACGAACATGGTATTGAATACACAATTACACCCGGCGTTCCGGCGTTCGCCGCAGCTGCCGCAGCTCTTAAAACAGAATTGACGCTTCCAGATGTCAGCCAAACAATTATCCTAACTCGGACTTCTATGAAGGCAACTGCTATGCCGAACCATGAAGATCTGGAGACACTGGGTAAATCTGGCGCCACCCTTGCTATTCACCTAAGTGTTCGAAATATGCGTAAAGTGACCTCTGAGCTTATCCCGTTTTACGGCGAAGATTGCCCTGTGGCAGTGGTTTACCGGGCAAGTTGGCCTGATGAAAAAGTGATCAAAGGAACACTTCTCGATATTCAGAAAAAAGTCCGCGCTGAGAAGATCACACGGACTGCACTTATCATTGTTGGCCGCGTATTAGAGGCCAAAGGGTACCGTGACAGCGCCCTTTACCATGCAGATCACGTGCATGTCTTGCGCCCTAAACGGAAAGTTGCATCTGACGAATAAGATCATCCATATCATTGAAAGATTGCGCCCGATCAAGGCGTGGTCTTTCAACCATTATCACGGGAACCGACAGGGCGCGGGCCGCATCAATCTTCGCAATCGTTGCCATGCCGCCGCTATTTTTACTCACCACAACATCGATGTTATATTCCTGGATTAAATCCATTTCGTGTATCTTCGAAAATGGTCCTCGACCTTGAATTTCGGTCACTGTTGAGGATTGCGGATCAAATGAGACGGCCTCAATTGACCGGACAAGAAATTCCTTCTCGGTCACTTCTTCAAATACCGCCAATTCCTGCCGCCCAATGGTAAGGAATATTCTTTTGAAATCAGCTAAGCAGTCCGCGGCACTTTGTAAATCTGGAACTAATATCCATCTATCATCCGCCCGCGGCTCCCACTGTGGCCGATCATAGCGCAAGTATTGAACATTCAATTGTTCGCAAATTTGGGCAGCTTTCTGTTTTATTTTCGCTGCGAACGGGTGGCTGGCATCAATAACGCAACTAATACCCTGCGTTTTTAAAATTTCTTCTAAGCCGCCGCCATCTCCAAAGCCATGGAACAGCACTTCTCCTTTTAAAGGTACAGGATTTTTTGTTCGCCCCGCTAAACTGGTTAGCAGCACCACGTTATCCAGTGCAAACAACTGGGAATTCAGTTGAACAGCATCTGCCGTTCCCCCAATAAGAAGAATTTTCTTGAGCTCAGCCATCTGACCGTCCAACCAATACGCCTTTGCGATCAAAAATCAGTATCTCAACCGCAGTCTCTGCGCCGCAAATCCCGTTGGCTATGCTTTGTGCAATTTTCGCGACTTGGGTTGCCAGCGGTAATCCAGCTTCCGTTGCTTCTGATAAAACTTGCATGGCAGTATTGGCCGTTTTTACGCTTTGCAATAAATCCTCATTTGCACCTAACGAGGACAACTGCTCCGCCAACCAGTTAAAATCAACGCTGCTGCGACCAGAATGCAAATCCATATGTCCCATGGCCAACTTAGTAATTTTGGCAAAACCGCCCGCGATGGTCAGTTTAGCGACAGGGTGTTTTTTTAAATATTTCAGAACACCGCCAGCGAAATCCCCCATATCAAGCAAAGCATAATCGGGTAAATTATACATCTCATTCGCTGATTTTTCTGATGTTGATCCCGTGGAGGCAATCATATGGCGCTCGCCAGCAGCTTTCGCCACATCTATCCCTCGGTGAAGGGAGGCAATCCACGCCGAACATGAATAAGGAACAACAATACCGGTAGTTCCCAGCACTGATAGACCGCCCACAATGCCCAACCGTCCGTTCATCGTATATTTGGCAAGTTCCTCGCCGTTTTCGATAGAAATAGTGATATCGATGTCTTCGGGTTGGCCATTTTGGGCGCAAATCTCCGCTGTGACTTGCTGCATCATTAGGCGTGGCATTGGATTTATGGCCGGCTCCCCCACAGAAACGGGCAACCCTTCGCGGGTTACAATCCCGACGCCGTGTCCTGCATGAAAACAAATACCTTGGCCCGCTTGGCCCCGGCAAACAGTTGAAATAATACGGGCTTGATGGGTAACATCCGGATCGTCGCCCGCATCTTTTATGATACTTGCCGTAAATGCTCCATCTGATGAAGCCTCTGTTGCTAGAACAAATGACGGTTCTTGACCTTTGGGAAGCGTTATACTTACTGGATCCAAAAAGCCTTTTCCAAATAAAGCCGATAGAGCAGACTTCGTTGCCGCAGTCGCACACGCTCCCGTCGTCCAGCCGTATCTCAGTTCTTTGTCTTTTTGGGCACTTTCCATGCAATATTTATAAGCAATGCGTCGACTGTTGGCTAGGCGAGACGCAAAATCATGTGTAAAAGAGAGTATGGAAAATATACTAAGTAAAATTCCTCCCTTCGAGCCGGGAAGTGTCTGGCTTTTGGGAGCCGGCCCTGGAGATTTGGGATTACTAACTTTGTACGCGGTCGAGGGACTTCGACAAGCCGACGTGCTTGTTTATGATGCATTGGTCAGCCGTGAAATATTAGATTTAACGGGCCCCAATTGTGTATTGGAATATGCGGGAAAACGCGGCGGCAAGCCATCAGCTGCCCAACAAGATATTTCAGACCGTCTCGTGACTCTCGCCCGTGAAGGAAAAAAGGTCCTTCGCCTGAAAGGTGGCGATCCTTATATTTTCGGACGGGGAGCGGAAGAGGTCCTAACCCTCAAAGCAAACGACATTCCATTTAGAGTAATCCCGGGCATCTCATCTGGTGTTGGTGGTTTGGCATACGCTGGCATCCCGCTAACCCATAGATCCACAAACTCTGCAGCAACATTTGTCACCGGACATGACGCCAACGGTGACGTTCCAAATGTACAATGGGAACATATTGCCAAAGGATCGCCGGTCATTGTCATATACATGGGCATGAAGCATATCCGGACCATTGCTGAAAAACTGATCAGCTTTGGACGTTCTGAGAACGAACCTGTTGCCATTATTGCCAACGCCACTCTCGCCAATCAGCAAGTGTTAACAACGACCCTTGCCACCGCCGCAGACGACGTCGCAAAAAGCAGCATCAAACCACCAGCCCTTATTGTGGTTGGGCAGGTCGTTGATTTGCATGACCAGTTAGACTGGTTTACATCAAACGCGACGGCAACCGTCGGAGGGCATTCCGGGTGACGAATTGGTCTGCCCCATCTCTAATAATTGCGGCTCCCGCATCAGGATCGGGTAAGACAACTGTGACCTTGGCGCTCCTCCGCGCTTTATCCAATGAGGGCATGAACGTGTCATCATTCAAAGTAGGCCCCGATTACATCGATCCGGCCTTTCATCATTTGGCGTCGCGACACCCTTGTCTCAATCTTGATCCTTGGGCCATGTCACCTGAAACACTGAACCGCTCTTTTCGCATGAGCGCAGCTGATAGCGATTTGGTCATTGGTGAAGGTGTCATGGGTCTGTTCGATGGCGCACAAGATGGCCGTGGCTCCACAGCAGATCTCGCCTCAACCTTTGATATCCCTGTCATTTTAGTCGTTGATGCAAAAGGGCAGGCCGCAAGCGTCGGCGCCGTTTTGCACGGCTTCAATAGTTTTCGAGATGATATTCGTTTAGCGGGTGTCATTTTCAACTCTGTTGGTAGTGCCAACCATAAGGCGTTCCTTGAAACAGCTGCGGAAAAGGTTGGGATCCCTGTTTTGGGTGCCATTCCTAAATCTGCCAGCCTTCAACTTCCCAGAAGGCATCTGGGATTAATTCAAGCGCAAGAAAATCCTGAAATCGAAATTTTCCTTAATAATGCAGCAAACATCATTAAAGAGAATGTCGATCTTGAAAAACTCAAATCATTGGCAACCCCGATCTACACCCATTCTGACACCCCCCCCCTTCGGACGCCGCCAGGGCAGAACATCTCAATCGCTCGTGATGAAGCTTTCGCATTTAGTTATCCACATTTGATTGCTGACTGGCAGACTGTCGGCGCTAAAATTACCTTTTTCTCGCCTCTCAATGATGAAGGGCCGACAGAAAACGCCGATTTTATTTATCTTCCGGGTGGGTATCCTGAACTACATGCACCGAAACTGTCCAATGCCCAAAAGTTCAAAACCTCCCTCGCAAAAGCGGCTCAAAACGGGAAACGCATTTTTGGAGAATGCGGTGGCTATATGGTTCTGGGAGAGACGCTTACAGACCGCGATGGATGTGTTCATCCTATGCTAGGTCTGTTGCCCACGGCGACTTCATTTGCAGAACCAAAACTTCACTTGGGCTATCGGTATGCCACGCTAACGTCGGATCACCATTTAGGACCAAAGGGCTTGAAGATTACAGCACATGAATTTCACTATGCCAGTGAAATTCAAAATAGCAGTGCAACGCCCCTGTTCGAATTATCCAATGCAAAGGGCGACGATTTGGGATCTGCCGGTGCCGTTGTGGGCGCGGTGTCAGGCTCTTTCATTCATCTGATTGATCCGGTGGCGCGCCATGCCAAATAATTTTTCAAAACTCACTCTAGTTTTAGGCGGCGCCCGTTCTGGGAAAAGCCATTTTGCTGAAACGCTGGTAAAGCAATCGGGGTTAGAGCAGCTCTACCTTGCGACAAGCCAAGCCTATGACAGCGAGATGCAAGCGCGCATTTCCAAACACAAGCATGATCGCGGTGAAGGCTGGACAACAATTGAAGAACCGCTTGAGCTCTCCGCAGTTTTAAAATCCGAATGTCGCCCAGACCGAGTTATGCTTGTCGATTGTCTGACACTTTGGGTCACAAACTTGATGATGGCAGACCGTAATTTGGAAAAAGAATTCGAGACGCTCATTGAAACGCTTCATGGTCTGAACGGGGCTGCAGTATTTGTGTCCAACGAAGTTGGGCAAGGAATTGTGCCCGATAATGCAATGGCTCGCGCGTTTCGCGATCATGCAGGCCGGCTTCACCAAATGATTGCAGCAGAAGCTAAAACTGTTTATTTTGTAACAGCTGGTCTTTCTCAGAAGCTGAAATAAAACAATGAATGATGCGCCCACAAAAGATTACAGGCCCGGATGGATACAAGATTTTCTAATCTCTGTTGTCTTCCTAACGCGTCTTCCAGTGCCCCTTGATATCAAATTTTCCATGGCAGCCGTCGGCAGCGCTAGTCGCTGTTTTCCCTTAGTAGGTGTGATTGTCGGCGGCATTTCAGGCGCGGTCTTTTATGGCGCAATTCTTCTGAATTTGCCGCTTCTTTTGTGTGCATTTCTGGCACTTGCCGCGCAAGTCGTTCTAACTGGGGCGCTTCATGAAGATGCCATCGGGGATGTGGCCGACGGCTTTGGCGGTGGCGCAACCAAAGATAAAAAACTAGAGATCATGCGCGACAGCCGTGTTGGCACTTACGCCGTTGTTACACTCATTCTGGTTATGGGAATGAAAGCCGCTGTTCTGTCCAGTTTCAACGATCCCAACATTGCCTTTTCTGTCATCGTTAGCAGCGCAGTTGCAAGTCGCGGCATGCTCACTTGGGGGATGTATCTACTGGCTCCAGCGAGTGATAACGGGCTAGGTGCAAGTGCTGGAAAACCAGCGCTCATAACTGCATTATGGGCTTTATTTTTTACAATTTTACTGCCTCTATTAGTTCTAGGTCCCTTCTTAGGATCTATTGGTATCCTTGCCGCCATCGTGGGCGCAGTGCTAATTTCCGGGATCGCACTTCGCCAAATTGGTGGACAGACAGGCGATGTCCTTGGTAGCATTCAGCAGTTTGCAGAACTGTTCTTCCTGATCGCTTTAAGTGCGGTGATCACTTAGTCCCTATCTTTTTCTAGGTTTGGGGCGAGCCGTTGGCTCTGCCTGCATCGGGTCATCAGGCCAATAATGTCTCGGGTAGCGCCCCTTCAGATCTTTTTTTACGGCGCTGTAACTGTTTTTCCAGAACCCAGCTAAATCTTTAGTAATTTGAGCTGGGCGCCTTGCGGGACTTAACAAATGGATCGAGACAGGAATGCGCCCATTGGCAAGGCCAGGAATATCCGCCTGACCAAAAAGCTCCTGTAAGCGAACAGCAAGGACCGGGGCATCTGGATCACTGTAATCCAAGCGCACATGCGATCCAGTTGGCATTGTCAGTTTAGCAGGGGCAAAATCATCAAGGCGTTTTTGATGTTCCCATGTTAATTGGGTCAGCAAAATATCTTCTAATTTCAAATCCTGTAATCCGGCGAGGTTGTTTTTTCCAAGAAGGTAGGGTCCAAGCCAATTTTCTAGATTATCCAACAACCATTCCTCAGATAATTCTGGCCAGTCAGAGAAATCCGTATCGTGGGTTCGCGCAAAAGCCACGCGATCTATCACCGAACGACTTCCGTTGCTCCACGGTAACGGTCGCATTTCCTTTTCAAAAATAACAGCGAGAAGAGCTTTTGCGACTTCTTCTGGAGCCGGCTTCTTGATGCGTTTTGCATCCAAAACCAAGGCCCCAAAACGCGTTTCTTCATCCGCGATTATTCTCTCTTTATCCGCGTCCCAATAAACATGAGAATGAACGGAAATCTCGTTTGAGAACTGCTCTCGTAATTGTGCGTATGTAATCGGTGCGGCTAAGTAAACACGGGCATCTCGCCCCTTACCATCCAAATCTGCAATAACAAGGTATGGCTCACCTGTTAGTTTATCATTTTGTAAAAGTTGCGCGCCCCGACCAATGGACAATCTATAATTTTCTTTAGAATTTTTGCGAAGTTCCCCAACACGGTCCGGGTAAGCAAATGCGAGCACTATGCCAAGACGGTCCGTTTTTGCAGCAGCTTTCCCAACGTTGAAACGCCGGCGAAGATCATCAGCACTTCTAAGGAGGCGACTGTATTCTGATCGAGATCCATGAGGACCGCGCGCTGCATTTAAAAGAGAGACCCTTGCGCCTAAATCAGAATTTGGATTATCGAAATTTCGGCGCATAATATCTCGTTCCGACAATAATGCCGCAACATCACAGCCTAAGGCAGCATCCCCCATCTCCTCTGACTTGATAACCATCCGCGCGAGCCGCGGATGCAATGGAAACTTCACCATTCTTTCCCCGAGCTTTAGGATTTTACCGGCTTCGTCTAGCGCTCCCAATCTGACGAGAAGTTCTTTGGCCTGCGAAATTAACCCTGACGGTGGCTCTGTCATCCATGACAGCTCACTCACATCATCCACGCCCCATTTGGCAAGTTCCAAAACCAATGGCGTCAAATCTGCTGTTGCGATTTCAGGTGGGCTTTGCGGAATTAATCCGCGATCTTCGGCGACATTCCACATTCGGTAACAAATACCGGGGCCCAGTCTGCCTGCGCGCCCTTGTCGTTGGTCTGCAGATGCCCGGGAAATGCGCCGCATCTCAAGGCGGCTCATGCCACTGTTGGGATCAAATTGTGGTTTGCGGGACAGGCCACTATCGACAACAATCCGCACGCCTTCAATGGTCAGACTGGTTTCGGCAATGTCGGTTGCAAAAACGATCTTCCGTTTGCCGTCCGGATCTGATTTTAACGCACGATCTTGATCTTTCTGTGTCAGGTTGCCAAAAAGCGGCAGAAGAGAGATCTCCTGCTTATTCCCAAAATTGGAAAGTGCAGCCATCGTCCGTGTTATCTCACCGGCTCCCGGTAGGAACACTAGGATATCTCCATCGGTATTTTCTATGGCAATCTCTTCGATCCAGTTCGCAAGCTGTCCCTCGAACCGTCCCTTTGGTGTTTTATTGATATGTCGGGTCTCAACAGGATATTGCCGTCCCATACTGGTCAAAATCGGGGCATCATCCAACAATTTCGAAACACCTTCGGCATCCAACGTCGCAGACATCACAACAATTCGAAGGTCTTCTCGAAAAACTTCCTGTGTCTGACGCGTAAGCGCTAATCCTAAATCGGTGTTTAAGTTGCGTTCATGAAATTCATCAAAGATCACAACGCCGACACTTGATAGTTCCGGATCTTCTTGTAAAAACCTGGTCAGAATGCCTTCCGTGACAACTTCAATACGTGTGTTTTTACTAACTCTATTATCAAGACGCACCCGATAGCCGACGGTCTGCCCAACCTCTTCCCCGAGCAAATCTGCCATGCGGCGTGCGGTTGCTCTCGCGGCAAGTCGTCTTGGTTCGAGCATCAGAATTTTTCGGGAGCCTAAATCTTTTAACCCCAAAAGCCAAAGCGGAACTGTGGTTGATTTACCAGCCCCCGGCGGTGCTTGCAAAACGGCGCAATTGCCTGTTTCCAAAACAGAAACTAATTGCGGTAGGATTTCTTCGACAGGCAGACCTGTTATGGGCGGTAGATGTGTCATTTATCCGCATTCTTTATTGGTTTTTCAAGGAAGCTGGCAAGTGCCGGAAAGGCGCTTAATGCGACAATCGCTGCCAGCCCTGCGCCCACAACGATAACCATCCCGAAGCGGATGGTCGGCGGAAATTCGGAAAATGAGAAGATAAGAAAACCAATGCAAATAATGCCGCTTGCCGAAATTATGCCGGATCCCTGTTGCGCCAATGCTATACGCCAGCTTTCCGCAACAGACATAGATTTCCGCTTTCGGGTTACAGCTAGACCCAAATGAATAAGCGCATCAACAGCCAATCCAAACGCCACACTAATGGCAGGGGCAGAGATCACATCCAACGGAACGGCTGTCCATCCAGCGCCCCCCAAAGAAATAATCGGAATAACGGATGCACTTAAAAGCATGGCAATTGCAAAAAGGAGTTTTCGTGTAATAAGCCACGAAATCAGAAAAAATATGGCCAGAAGCGATATAATTCCAGTTGTAATACTGCTGCTAATCAGTTTAGAAAGCCGCCCTTGCAGGGCATAAACACCTCCAACGAGTTCAACTTTAAAGCCCTCGCCATGGGCAATATCTCGGATTTCTTTGATAACTTCTGTTCGCGACTTGACGCTGGCCGTCTCTTTCATGCGAAGCAGATACAGCGCTTTATCTCTCTCAGAATTTAGAAAATTATTGACCACCTGTTGGTTGGTATCCATGGACAATAAGCTCACCATTTCACGCCACGGCAACAAAAACGCAATCGGATGGTTATTGGCTTCGGCGAGCAATGCTGGAAGCGATAGAACTGTCCCCACAGAGCTCACCGTCTCCAGCTTCCTGTGAAGGGTCCACATTTTCTCGTACGCCGCAGCATTATCCAAATCAGCGCCTGCTTTTTGCGACACCACTATTTGCAAGGGGCTACTACCGCCGTTGTTATCGATATTTGACAGCCCCTGTTCGATCTCGCTACCGGATTCAAAATATGAAATTAAACTAGGATCTGTATCAAGCCTCATAATTCCTGGAATTGCGACAAAGACTGCCCCCGCGACTGCTAAAAATCCAATGATTGCTTTCAAATTGGTTTTTGGATGATCCGACACTGTGTCGGTATCCTGAACCGGCTGCCGTTTTTTTGCCTGAGAAAATATTAGAAACGGCGGAAAAATTATAAAACAGGCAAATAGCGCCGCAAGGACACCAATAACGCCGCCACTTCCAAGTTGCCGTAACGGTTCCGCTGAGACGAAAAGCAAAGTAACGAAGCCCAGTAAGGTTGTTACCGCACACCAAGCGGAGGGATAGATGGTTTTCAAAACTGCGGCTTTAGCTCGGGCGGTAGGGTCCCCGCTTTCCCGCAACCAATTGTTGGTTAAATATATGGCCTGCGATTGAACGAGGACAAAAACAATTATGGATAGGTTTGCCGTTAAAATTCCAACTGGTTGCCCGGTAAATTGCAAAATCAGCAGACTTAAAAAAATTGCTGAAATCCCGCTAACACTTGCTCCCAGCGCAATGATCAAAGACCTATATATTCCCCAAATTAGCAGTGCAAAAATAATCAGCGCAACAGTGCTAAACAACTTCGCATCTGAAATAATGTTACGCCTAATTTGTTCTGCGATATACGGCATACCCGAAATATGAATGAGCCCAATCGCCCCGTGCCCTGCAAAACTGGTTGCTATTTCTTCGGTTGCAGAAACAAGCCCGCCAGAGGCTGTCCTTGGTAAAAATGCCAAAACAAACGTCGCGTTCTCTGTTTCGCTGATCAATAGGGGACGCCAAAAAGGACTTTCTTTTGCCGCTTCCGCTGAACTTGGCCCTATGTTCAAGGCAATGATTTTGCTAAATCCGTTCAGATCATTAAGCCGATCAGTAAACCGGGAGAGATCCAGATAATATCCAGCTGAATAGATATCTCGTCCTTCAACGCTTAAGATCAAAAATTCATCGGACGGAAATAACTCAGATATGAGCCGAGTATCGGCCATGTCAGGATCATCAGAGCCAAAGAAAAAATCTGGAGATATTTTTGGTCGCATATCCACGAACATCAAAAACATCAAGGTGATGAGTGTCGCCACAAAAATGGATAATCCAAACCAAGCCCTTGGTAGGGTGAGTTTATGTGTAAATATCTTTGGTTTAGTCATCGTCGCTGTTGCGTCTTTTTGAAGAGCCATTATTCTAGATTAAAAGATACTACACTCGGTGACTAAATGATCGAAAAAATTGAAGCCCACTCTTTTCTCTCAACCCCGGCCTCTCATGAGGAAATGTATGATGGGTGGTTATTGAGACGTGCTGGCGGACGAACGAAACGTTTCAATTCTGTCAATTTTCCATCGGCATCGATGGGCGACATTCCTATTGAGGAAAAGCTCGATTATTGTGAGCAATTCTACGCCGCTGCGAACATGCCTTGCCGCTTTCGCATTACCCCTCTTGCAACCCCATCAAATCTGCAAGGCCTTTTACTTGATCGCGGATACCAGCGGGTCGATTCAACGGATGTCTGCAGTCGCACCCTTTCAGATTTACCGAATTCTCCAGCAGATAATGTCGTTATCTCGGATCAAATGTCTGAAGAGTGGACAGATAAACTCTGTGAACTAACGGACCGCGACAACGATCAACGAGAAGCATTTGTTCAAATGAAATCTCGCCTTGAAATTGAACACTTATTCGCATCCATCGTCCAAAACAGTCGCATAATTTCGGTGGGATTTACCACTATCCATGATGGCATTATGGGCTTGTTTGAGTTTGCAACGGACCCTGAGTTCAGGCGGCAAGGTCATGCCGGGTTTATTGTGGACAGCCTGTTATCACACGCGAAGTCTCAAGGCGTGACAGCTGCTTATCTACAAGTTGTTCAAAATAATTCTGGCGGATTGAAGTTTTGGAAGAACATGGGGTTTGCAAAGACAGAATATGAATATTCTTATCTTTGCAAAGATGTCATCTCGTAATTCAAGGCCAGCTTAAAAAAACGTCACTGTTTTCAAAATGGACTTCATCGCAGTTATCTCCATCGCCGCCGCGGTCGACCACAAGGAAATCACTGACATCGCTCAACGCAAGAACTGGATGATGCCAAGTTCCCGCATGGTAATTTATGCCAAGACCCGGTGCTGCAATGAATGCCTCGAGATCATCAGTATGGGCCGTCTCGCCAGCTTTGGCGACGACGATCAAATACGGACGGCCCGATAGCGGGATAAATGCCTGACTGCCAAGGGGATGGCGTTCCACCATCTCAATCCGAAGGGGATAATGAAGCGGCGTTGCTTGAAAAATATTAATGAGCGCGCGTCCACCTTCCAGCAACTCAACTTTTGCCAGATCATGATAACGGCGCGTAGATCCGTTATTAATCAGAAAAAAATCGCTTTCTGCTGTTCCGATAACATCGCCGTAAGGCGCGAACGCTTCTTTCGTCAGAGGTTTGATTTCAAGTTGCATTTTCAGGCCCTTTACCGGCTGATCTTACCAAATAGACGCAAACGACTAACACCACCATCTGGGATAATATTTAATCTCACGTGAGAGACTGGACCAATGTCTTCAATTTCATTCGAGAAATTATGGATCGCATCCATGCTGAGTTTTTGTGGCGGCATAAGCGTTTTCCAGAACATGCTTTGCGTGATCAGTGACTGATCAGTTCCGCCCTCAACAAATGCTGCTTGCAGTGAACAACTGTCCGGGAAATTTCCTTTAAAATGCGCAGTGTCAACTTCGGCAGATGAAATCACGCCAGCATGGCCCAGTTCGATAATTGCCCAATCGTTACCCGGCTCCCGGCGGCGGCGAGTTTCCCAGCCATCTCCCATATTCACTCCGCGTCCGGGGGCAAGCAGATTTGATGGCACACCGAAATGCTGATTATTAGCACAAACAGCGCGGGCACCGTTCATCAGGGAGGCAAGATCTACAATCTCATCAGATTTACGAGCATCCCAATTACAATTAATTCGGCCGTAGACGCGTAGCCGCGCCACGCCGCCATCAGGATAGATATTTAACCGAAGGTGGCTCCAAGTTTGATCACTCGTTACCCGAACAAGATGATGGGCGTCTGGGCCTAAAGATACAGAGGGCACCAAAACTGACCAGCTTGTATTTGCATCGGGCTCCCCCTCCACATAACACGCTTCGATGGCGGCAGCCGGTGGGTAGTTTCCTGTAAAATGACTGGTGTCAATATTCACACCTTCAATAACACCCGGAAGTCCAAGGCGGAGAATACAATGATCATATCCTTCTCCGCGTTTACGGCGGCTTTCCCAGCCATCCATCCATTTGCCATTGTCATCATATTTTCCGTCGATGAAAACAGGTGCTGCCGGATCAATTAGGCGCGATTTATCGGCAAAGAAATCATCCGTTGCAAATGTGACTTCTGCACCCAATCTGGGTTGCGCTAAATCCACACATCCAGTGACAAAATCTGCATCTTCAGCTGTAAGAAAAGCCATTGTATATTCTCCAATAATAATTTGTCTGTTTGCGCCTAAAGATCTTGCAGACGGAAGGCAGCGATTTTATCGATTTCAGTTAAGGCCGTTTCAAACTCAACTTCATCCGTGTTCACAAGCCGATCTTCAAACCCTTTTAGGATTTCGTGGCGATTGCTATTTCGGACAGCTTTAATGAACGGAAACCCAAATTTCTCTTTATAAGCTGCATTGTATTTTTGAAATTTCTCAAACTCTTCAACGTTACATTCATTCAGTCCGGCATTTGCCTGTTCAGAAGTAGACTCGTCCGTCAACTCTCCGCGAACGGCAGCCTTACCTGCTAAATCTGGATGAGCATTGATAAGATCTAACTTGGCTTGATACGGGGCCGCCGACACGATTTTTGCCATCGCTGATGCTAAAGTTTCGATTTTTATGTAACCGTTCTCCAGTCCCTGGTCCCAGAGCGTTTCAGCCACCCAACTAGAATGCTCATAAATGCCACCAAATGTATCAACAAATAATTGGCGGCTCATTTGGGCCGGGTTGTTTTTCAAATTTGACATAATCAACCCTCAGCCGGATGATGTTCTTGCCAATGACGGGCAATTTCAATTCGACGCGCGAACCAAACATCGTCATGCGACTTTACATATTCGAGGAAACGATTTAGCGCGGCAATTCTGCCGGGACGCCCAACAAGGCGGCAATGTAATCCCACAGACATCATCTTGGGAGCATCCGCACCCTCTTCATATAAAGTATCGAAGGTATCTTTTAGATAGGTGAAATATTGATCGCCGCTGTTAAAGCCTTGCAAGGCAGCAAAGCGCATATCGTTGACATCAAGTGTATAGGGAACGATAAGCTGTTTTTTATCTTCGACGGTGGCCCAATAGGGCAAGTCATCGTCATAAGCATCGGCGTCATAGACAAAGCCACCTTCTTCGGCCACCAATTTTCGGGTGTTCGGACTTGTCCGGCCAGTATACCAGCCCAAAGGACGCTCGCCGGTCATCCGCTTAATGATCTCAATGGCTTTTTGCATATGCTCACGTTCCACATCTTCGGGAACATATTGATAATTAATCCACCGATAACCGTGACTGCAAATTTCATGGCCAGCTTCCATAAAAGCGTTTGTCACATCGGGATTGCGTTCAAGTGCCATGGCAACAGCAAATATGGTCAGCGGAATATCATGTTTTTTAAACAAACGGAGGAGACGCCAAACTCCTGCACGACTTCCGTATTCGTAAATGGACTCCATACTGATGTGACGAACACCCGGCAGCGCATCGGCACCAACGATTTCAGACAGGAAAGCTTCGGACGCTTCATCCCCATGTAAAATACAATTTTCTCCGCCCTCTTCATAATTCAGCACGAACTGAACTGCGACTCGAGCCTTATTTGGCCATTTCGGATCGGGTGGGTTTGCGCCATAACCAATGAGGTCTCGTGGGTAGATGTTATCTTCCATTACCGCTTTTCCCCTTATTTGCTTCCGCCAAAAATGGCGTATAGATCGCTTTTGGACTTATCGCCGTCCAAATTCAGGCTTTCTTCGATTTCGTCCAAATGGGACATCATCAATTTTACTGCTTTTTCCTCGTCAGCAGATCGAATAGCTTCGATGATATCTTCATGCTCCTCGCAGGAGCAATTGAGGACGCCCGCTTTTCGGCTTTGATACTGTACGTGTATCAGTGAGGTGCGAGAGACAAGCTCACGCAGAAAATCTTCAAGTGATTGGCTCCCTGAAATCGCTGCTAAAGCGAGATGAAAATCACCAGAAAGGGCAACCCATTTACTGTGCTCTTCTTTTTCAAGGCTCAATTTTTCTTCTTTGAGCATGACTTCCAGACGGCGGATATCAGCAGCAGTACATTTCTTGACAACATTGCGCATGATGCCTTCTTCGATCACTTTCCTTGCCGCCAAAACATCTCGCGCTTCTTCCGGCGTGGGTTCTGCGACAAACGCCCCGCGGTTTGGCATGATGCAAACGACCTTTTCATGAGCAAGGCGTTGCAAAACTTTGCGGATAACTGTTCGGCTTACGCCAAAAATTTCGCCAAGTGTATCTTCAGATAATTTGGTGCCTGGAGACAATCGCTGCTCCAGCAATGCAGAAAACATCTGAGAATATATTTGATCATCTTGACTCATTTACCAGCAACCCCTCGCTCGCGCTTAACTGAGACATAAAATGCATCAACTGAACACAATAATCAATCAATTTTGTATACAATTTAGCCTTAACATGGACAAGAAGAAAGTTTCCATCACTAATGCATTCCCAAATTTTAGAATATTTCGACTGTTTCTGAAGGCTTCTGAACACAGGACGTACCTTGTAAAGCGAAACATTTCATTCACCAAAAACAAACTACGCGAAAACCTGACGATACAGTTCATACAATGATGATAAAAACTGTAGACAATTTAAAACTTCTAATGCATCCTTTCGCCCGAAAGCTGACTTTTCTGAGGAAATCGTCTTGTTCATAAAATGGCGACCTCAGGATAATGGACTTTATGGAATAGAGCGCGGGATACTATGGGAAAACTGACGACACATATTCTGGACACAAGTACTGGAAAACCGGGAAAAAACATCACCGTACAACTTTACTTTCTAAAGGATGAAAGTTGGGAGCTGGCAAAAGAAACCATCTCAAATGATGACGGGAGATGCGACGCCCCACTTCTGGAAGGTGCTGAATTGCGTGTGGGTCAATATGAACTGGTCTTCCACGTCGGCGATTATTTTGACGCTGCAGGTGTCGTTTTACCTGAACCAAAATTCTTAGACGAGATTGTGCTGAGATTTGGCGTCCCTGATGCAAGTGAGCATTATCACGTACCACTTCTTGTTTCACCTTTCAGCTACTCCACTTACCGGGGAAGCTAATTCATCAAAAATGCGACTTGGCTTTGGAGGGAACGAAGCCGATCCGCATAGACATATTTTATAGCAGGGGGCTATTATGAGTGAAATATCAGAATCCGGAGGCAAGGGTGCTTTCGGTCAAGGGAATTTACAAGATCCCAATTACACACCACCGTTAATGACAGCGGTTCCGCTTGGCATCCAACATGTTCTCGCAATGTTTGCCGGCAACGTAACTGTACCAATTATTGTCGCTGGAGCTGCAGGTCTTGCTGGCGGCGATAAAATTTATCTAATTCAGATGGCAATGTTGGTGGCTGGTCTTGCAACCATGCTTCAGACAATTGGTGCAGGTCCAATCGGCGCAAGATTGCCTATTATGCAGGGAACAAGTTTTGCGTTCCTCCCGGTCATCATTCCCATTGCCGCAAGTGTTAAAGGCGTAGACGCCCTTGGCATTATTTTTGGTGCGACATTAGTCGGCGGCCTATTCCACTTCGTCCTTGGAACCTTTATCGGTCGTTTCCGTGGCGCACTTCCGCCGTTGATTACCGGCCTTGTGGTTGCAACAATCGGCCTTACCTTGCTACCGATCGGCGTTGAATATGTCGGCGGCGGCAAATTTGCCAAATTCGTCACCAAGGATTTCGGTGCTTGGTATCATGTGCTTTTAGGGACAATCGTGATTGTTGTTATTTTGGCGACAAAATTCATGACTAAAGGTATGGCATCTGCGTCCGCTATCCTCATCGGTTTGGTGGCTGGTTATTTGATCGCAATCCCAATGGATATGGTCAACTTTAGCAATGTGGCAAATGCGGCATGGTTTGCATGGCCAGAACCCCTTAAATACGGGATCGAATTCCAAACAGCAGCCGTTATTGGCATGTGTCTGATGGCACTTGTTTCTGCCATTGAAACTGTCGGTGATATTTCTGGTATTACTAAAGGCGGCGCAGGACGCGAAGCAACCGACAAAGAAATCGCTGGCGGTACAATGGCTGATGGCCTTGGCACTGCAATTGGTGGATTGCTTGGCTCTATGCCAAACACATCTTACAGTCAGAACGTCGGTGTTATTTCGCTAACAGGCGTTATGAGCCGTCATGTTGTGACAATCGGTGCGATCTTCCTCGTTTTTGCAGCTTTTGTTCCAAAAGTTGGTGCTGTTGTATCCGCTATGCCTTACGCAGTTTTGGGCGGCGGCGCAGTTGTTATGTTTGGTATGATCGCGGGTGCTGGCCTTAATTTGCTATCTGACGTTAAAATGAACCGTCGGAACATGGTGATTATTGCCGTATCACTCAGCATTGGTCTTGGCTTGAAAGCCGAACCTGGCGTGGTTGGAATTTTCCCTCAGTGGGCCCAAATGATGCTGACTTCAGCTTTGTTCCCAGTAGCGTTTATTTCAATTTTGCTAAACACGATTTTACCAAAAGAAGACTGATAAGCCTTCAGTAAACAACCCTATCCGCCCTGACGGTTTTGCCGTCAGGGCGACATTTCGTTAAAAAGACCTATACTTACTTTATATAATTTTTTACTGTTTTAGAATGTCTGAGGCTTCAATGCGTAACATAATCCGGTTCGTCCAAAATGGACAAATTCGTGAATTGGAAAATATCGACCCGACGATGACTGTTCTGAATTTTCTTCGATATTCAGACGCTGATACGGGAACGAAAGAAGGTTGCGCTGAAGGAGATTGCGGTGCCTGCACCGTTGTTCTTGGAGAATTGAAAGACGGTGACATCCAATACCAAGCGGTAAATGCGTGCATTCAGTTCATGCCAATGCTTGATGGAAAAGAATTAATCACTGTTGAGAGCCTCAAATCTAAAGACGGTAGCCTGCACCCTGTCCAACAAGCTTTAGTCGAAGCGAACGCAACTCAATGCGGTTTCTGTACTCCGGGTTTTGTTATGTCCATTTTTGCAGAACTTCACGGCCGAAACAGCCAAGAGCTTTCTGACATCAATAATGTTCTTGCTGGCAACCTTTGTCGCTGCACAGGATATGGCACCATAATTGACGCCGCCCAAAGTGTCGCCTTGCAAGCCCCATCGGATCACATTCAGTCTCGTAAAAACATAACCCGCGAAGTACTGTGCGAGCTTGCAGAAGATGACAGCCTTTACCTCGAATATAAAGGGCGGCATTTCTTTGCCCCCAATTCATCCACTGAGCTTGCTGATTTGCTTGATCAACATCCAAATGCGACCATACTTGCGGGCGCAACTGATGTGGGCCTCTGGGTCACTAAATTACACCGTGAATTGGGCACCCTCATTTACGTTGGCAAAGTCGCTGAACTCAAAGAACTAACGGCAGATGGTACACATTTGAGCATTGGTGCCGCTGTAACCTATAGCCATG
>CAJXWA010000038.1 GCA_913062525.1 uncultured Alphaproteobacteria bacterium
TGTGCTCTTCCGATCTCATGGTTGTCAGCAATGCAAGTTTACTCAAATGGGGCTTAACCAACATATGAAATACTCTCCTACTGTTCACTTCTATACAAAAGGTAGGTAGAGATAACTTAGCATTAAGAATGTTAATATTTTGTTTTTCGGTTGCTAAGCCTATCCAAAATTAGCTCATCCTCACCATTATATATGGCTTCAGTTGAGGGTATTAGTTGTTTCCCATTGTGATGCTGAGAGAAATTCCGTCGCCAATTTTTCCAAGTTCCTTTTTTGAAGAACGGGGAATGGGAATTTTAACATGATGACAGAAATAAAGGATGAGAGCGGCAAGAGTATTGGAGTCAATTACTGTTTCGGTTTCAGTGCCGTCTGTAGCAGAAATAACGAGAATTTTTGCTGTTATACTGGGGTTTTCATGAAGCGCGATGCCTATTATTTTACCGGTGGGGTATATGCTGAGTTTCTCTTCTTGAAATACCTCAAGAGCTGTTTTTAGTTCATGAAGCGAAAATTCTAATACGCGATTTTCAATAACCATGTCTGGCCCCAAACATTTGCAATGGATATAGAGGTTGTATAGATAGTCATTTTGCACACCATAGTAAAGTGGTTGATTAATATCCGATGCAATAGAAAACTAATTTTAGTTGAGTTGTAGAGCTTATATAAAACTTAGTTGTTGGTAGAATCGCACCACCATTATTCGGTATACACATTCAGTTTACTTTCAAAGCGGGTGTGATTTTATGGAAATCGAAAAAATATAAGACATTCCCTCCCAAAAACGGTAAAAAGATAGAGAACGTTTGTTCGCAAACATTTTATGTCCTTTTTATTTGCGATGAATTTTGTCGACCAAATTGGCTTAAACGTCGCGACTTTTGAGACAATTAAGTGTTTGTAGTTGCCCTGTTTGCAGGAGCAAACGGTGCCGTACGTCTATGCGGAACTATAAAGACGGGCACATATCTTAAGAATTACAAGGGAGTTAAATGCATGAAATTACTAGCAAAGACTGCAAAAATTGCAGCGCTAGCGGTTGCGCTTTCCGGCAGCATTACATTGGCCGCATCCGCGCAAGATCTTAAATTCTTCACTATTGGTACCGGCGGTACTGCCTACACTTATTATCCAGTTGGCGGTGTTATTGCGAACGCGATTTCTAAGCCACCAGGATCACGTGAATGCGGTAAAGGTGGAAGCTGTGGTGTGGATGGTTTGATTGCATCTGCGGTTTCTTCACGCGGATCAGTTGATAATGTGAACGCTATTGTTTCCGGTTTACGTAATTCAGGTTTTGCACAATCAGATGTTGCTTATTGGGCCTATACAGGCACGGGCACTATGGAAGGCAAGAAACCAGCCAAAGACCTTCGCACTATCGCAGCCTTGTTTGAAGAGCACATTCATCTTGTGGCTTTGAAAGACGGCGGCATTAATTCCGTTGCAGATCTGAAAGGAAAACGCGTCTCTCTCGATGAGCCAGGCTCTGGCACTTATGTTGACGCCAAACTTATTCTTGAAGCAAATAACCTGACAACTGCTGATGTTACAGCTGAAGCGCTTAAAGGTGGTGCCGCATCAGAAGCCCTTCGGAATGGCAAAATCGATGCATTCTTCGTTGTGGCAGGTTATCCAACAGGCTCGCTTGTTGAACTTGCATCAGCGGCTGATATCAAACTGGTTCCAATCGCAGGTTCTGGTGCAGCCGCACTTGCCAGCAAATATGGTTTCTTCTCACAAAGTAAAATTCCTGCAGGAACTTACCAAGGTGTGGGCGAAACCAATACTGTTGCCGTCGGTGCCCAGTGGTACACAAGTGCCAAACAGGACGATGAACTTATTTATAACATCACCAAAGCATTGTGGAACAAAGAGTCTCGCAAGCTTCTTGATGTCGGTCATGCCAAAGGTAAGACAATTACATCAGAAACAGCACTTGCGGGTGTTGGCGTCCCTTTGCACGCCGGTGCAAAGAAATTCTATAAGGAAATGGGTCTTATCAAGTAATTGATCTTTGTTGTAGCCCTGAGTGCTTAGCACTCAGGGCTTTTTTATGTTTGGCGTCGCAGTGTCATTTGAAGTCAGGAAAAAACCATGAGTGCAGATCAACCAACAGCAGAAGAGCTGAGTGAGATCGAACGAAAATTTGATCCTGAAACAGCGTTTCGAACTTCCGGGCCGAAACTTGCGTTTGTTATCTCTGCGTTCCTTGTTGCCATGTCGGTTTATCATTTCTACGCGTCCGGCTTTGGGCTGATACGGGAATTACTTCACCGTGGCATCCATCTGGCATTTGTACTGGGTCTGGTTTTTTTCCTATTTTCTTTTCTACGATCTAAAGACACGCGTCTTGCAGCACCTGTATGGTATCGTATTGGCGGCATTAATATTCTGGACGCGGCCCTTGGGTTTCTTGCTGTTGCGGCCTCATTATACTTACCTCTTCTCCCGCCAGAGGTGGTTGCAGAACGGGTCGGTAATCCATCTCAGTTTGACGTTTTTATGGGATCAATTCTTCTGCTGCTCACCCTTGAAGCGGCACGTAGATCAGTTGGACCGACACTTCCGATTATCGCTATCATCTTTATCCTGTTTGCCTTGTTCGGCCCCCTTGCTCCCGGTGCTCTTAAGCACGGTGGAACCAGCTGGCTTGGGCTGATCAATCACGTCTATTTAACTAATCAGGGTATCTACGGCGTTGCTATCGGCGTTATGGCCCAATATGTGTTTCTGTTCATTTTGTTCGGTGTTCTGGCAACACGGATTGGCCTTGGCCAATTATTTATCGATTTGGCTATGGTCATTGCTGGACGCTACACGGGCGGACCTGCAAAGGTCGCCATCTGCGCCTCTGCTTTCATGGGTAGTATTTCAGGATCTTCCATTGCAAACACGGTAACAACCGGTGCACTTACTATTCCGGCCATGAAGAAAATTGGCTACCCCCCTCATTTTGCAGGAGCAGTGGAGGCAACGGCGTCAACAGGCGGTCAAATAACACCCCCGGTCATGGGGGCCGCCGCTTTCATCATGGTGGAATATCTTGAGATACCACTGCGGGATGTTCTCGCTGCTGCGTTGTTTCCAGCGCTTCTGCACTATTTTGGCATATTCATCATGGTGCATCTTGAAGCCAAGAAACTGGGTCTTCGCGGGCTTACCGCAAACGAGCTTCCTGATGCAGTTCTGGTTCTTAAACAACATTGGATGTCGATCATCCCATTGATCGTTTTGGTGAGCTTTATCCTGACAGGGCGCACGCCAGATTTTGCTGCCGTATATGGTATTATTGCCTGTGTGGTGGTGGGCGTTCTCAATCCAACAAACAGACTGACACTTCGGGACTTGTGGAGCGCTTTGGATGCCGGCGCTAAAAACACTATTGCTGTTGGGGCTGCGGCTGCCTGTGTGGGAATCATAGTTGGCGTTGTCACGCTTACCGGAGTTGGTTTCCGCTTGGGTTATGTTGTCGTGCAAACCGCCACAGATATCGGCGCCGTATTTGGAAACACTTGGCCGTTTAACTTTTTTGAAGTGCCGCAGTGGGCGTTGTTCTTCTCTCTTGTCCTTGTTGCCATCGCTTGCATCATGATGGGTGCAGGTATTCCAACGACAGCCACCTACATTATTCTGGTGGCCGTGGCAGGACCTGCTCTTGCGCAATTGGGTGTGGAGCCGTTGGTGGCTCATTTTTTCGTCTTTTATTATGGGGTGCTGGCAGATATTACGCCGCCCGTGGCACTCGCGGCATATGCGGCGGCTGGAATTGCAGGGTCAAATCCGTTTAAAACAGGGAATACGGCGTTTCGGCTTGGTATTGCAAAGGCGTTGGTTCCGTTCGTTTTCGTATATTCACCAGCCCTTCTTCTTGTAACCGATGGGTTCACGTGGTCAGCATTTGCAATCACACTTACCGGTGCAATGGCAGGTATCGGGCTTTTGGGTGTTTCTTTCTCAGGCTATCTCCTCACACCGCTCAGTAAGTACGAGCGGATCTGGGTCGCTCTGGTATCGCTACTCTTTATCGCTCCGGGTCTTTTAACCATGGCAGCGGGCGCTGTTCTCATGGTTCCCACTCTCATCTCGCAGTACTTCAAGGGAAAAGCTAAGGCCAAGCTTGCCTGAACCAGTTTAGATGAGATAGGGGTATTTGATGGCACATCGCCTCAGCGGCAAATGCCTAAAAGGCTGGTCCGAATTTCGACGTGTCCTGATCGTTTGGCATCGTTTACAGAGATGTTTTCTATAGTGATGGCGCCAGCTTTTAAGCCGTACTGACCTTTCACCCGAATATTATCTGTCACATCAGCTGAAACGAGCCGAAACAAACCACCAAGCAAGGCCGCATCTATAACACGCTGAAACAAGCGAACTGGTGCGCCGCCTTTAATCCCATGATAACTTCGGATGGCGGCATGTTGCCGCGCTTCGTCTTTTGGAAGAACGCCAGCACTCTGTCTTAGAAACAGGCTAGTTCTGTCGCGGTTGATCACCATGGGCCGACCGCGAGCCCCGCCTGCAACATATATCGTTCCGGAACTCATCATCAAGCCGGTCTGAAGTCCTAAACATGTTTGAAAGGCATCAAATAGTTTTTGTCGCTGATCTGAACGCGCAGGCCATGCGATTTCTACGTCAGGCCCTTTTCCCGTTTCCAATAATTTTAAAAGAACACGCCCTTCGCTCACTGCATCCTCTTTTATTGTTTCAATTTTCACGGATGCTTTCTCTGGTTTGGAAATCTCCGGAGACGTCTCCTTTGTTGGCGTCTTCACTGTTTTAGGGATTTGGGCTGGCGGCGTCATCGTAGAGATGGTTTTGACAGGTGTCGTAACTTTTGGCGGAGCTGGCGCTAGGGTCGTGAGTAGCATTGGGGGAGGCGGAGGAAGAACTACTGTCGCCATTAGTTTCAAATTTTGCGGAAGTTCAGCTAGAGGTTCAGACAGAACCTGCGCCGCTTTTTCTGGAGTTTTTGCAAAATTGGGAAGAACCAAGAGTATTAGGACCGCACCGATACCAACAGTAAGAAATATTGATGCCTTTTCGGTTCGGGTTCTTCCCAGCTGAGCATTCATTGCACTGAGACCTCAACAGCAAATAATTCCATTTCTTCAGACAAAGACTGAAGTTCTTCCTGCCTGTTTTGTCGGGTCTCTATGGTGAATTTGGGGGTGACGTTTTCACTGTCGCTGGGTGCCAGTATTTGGTCGCGGCGCTCGGCGACATCCGGTGCTAATTCAGTTTGATTCAAATTCGCAACATCTGTTGTACTGCTTGGCGCGGCATCTTCAAGGGCATCAGCTAGCCGGGTCAAGTCGTCTGGAGCGTCTGCTGCGGGCGCATAGGCGACGGAGATTTCATCTTCCAAAGACGTTGGGGATGCTTTCTGAAGCGGCAGGGCTTGCGGTTTTGGTATTGGTTGGATTTTGGCAACAATATTTTGCGCGCCGCCCTTCAGAGACTGAACCGTTTCGTGGGCATCATTAGCCGCAGCCTGGTATTCAGTTTTGTCGCTGGTAAACAGAAAAATGAGAGCTGCACCGACGACCAGATTAAACATCAAAAATTTCATAACCATTCTCCTTCTTGAATGAGGGTGAGGACACGGGTGTCACTGATTTTTGCTCCGCTCCAGAAATAATTAAGACAGATCGCAAGAAAGCGGAGACTGGCAATCCGATAACAGTTGTCATAAAGGCGAGGCTGAAATTTGCAGTAACTTCCCGAATGACGGCCTGTACGGTTTCTGGAGTGAGTTCTTGTCCAGCAAGACTGCCAATACCAAGACTGATACCCAGTAGGGTAAATGTCAGGGCGAGGGTTGTAACACCGTTCGCGGCCTGTACGCCAACTTCTAGCCAGTATTGCCTATGGTGTTCTTCTGCTTTTCGAAGACGGATTAAGCTGAAAACCGAGAGGAAAACCAAAGCAGCCAGCAAGGAAACAAAAGTTAAACCCAGCACGTTCAGTGCCCAATTAGCAAGATCAAGGGGATCTTTAGAAAACACCAGAACTGAGACAGCTGCGCCAATGGTTACAAACCCAAGAAAATAACTGGCGGCCTGAGCCAAATGGCGGGTGTTTTTTATAAACCCGGCCATTTTAACGCCGCCCCATACGAGCATTGACCAACGTTTGGGTTGATAATCCCACACTCTGGAGCCAATGATCTGTTACCGAACGGCTTTTTTCAACAGAAGCATGAACCAAAAAAGTCAGATCATAATTTTGAAATGCCGCTTGTACCATCGACGTATTTTTCCCGCTTAAGCTTTTGTCGCGCAAAACCATTCTCTCCAGATCAACAAGTCGAACGCCGCTGGTCTCAAGTTTGGTTTCACGTTCTTGCACTCCCACATCACCGGACAGCATTGTTTGAATTAAAATGGCGCGTTCTCTTTCTAAATTTTCAAGCGAACCCGCATGAGCTAAGCTTAAACCGGAGGTGATAATGGCGAGAGTTACGCCTGTAAAAACTAAATTTTTCATGTCTATTCTCCCTGTCTATTAGTTGATGAAGAAATCAATTGCGTATTTCTGGCGCTCTTCCTCAGGCGCACGGCCAAGATCTTCAGAGGCAAATTGGGTTTCCTCAGATAGGGCAAGCGCATCGAGTGAAATAAGTTTGGCCATGTTAGAGACAATGGCCCGCTCTTGATTAACGAGAGCGACTTCTGCCTCATTTTGAGAGATCAATTGGCGCAAGTAGTCTTCTTGGCTGAGCAGAACACCGTTTAGTTGGGGAGCCTGATTGGCCGGATGAGCGTTGACAGCGGCAACCAAATTTTCAAGAGCGGATATATTGCGAGCATATTCGCGGCTATATCGGCTTTCCGACATGGCTACAGACTGCATGAGCTTCATATCAACCTTCGATAAACTTGATTTCATGCGCTCTCTGGCCGTTTGTTGCAGGCTTACAAGTTGTTTTTGTCCTGCTGTGTTACCTTGTTTTTTTCGGTTTAATTTTCCCAAAAGGCGCTCGTACAAGCGAAGTTTGATCCGAGCCCTTTTTTGACGTAAATCTTGATTTTCTTTCAGCATTGTCACATAAGATTTTTTCTCAAGAAGAAATTGATGTTGCAATTCATAGCGGGTCTCTCCGTCAGCCCGCTCGATTGCCCCCTGCAAATCACCTAAGGTTGCCTGTTTTAGCTTTGCACTATCTTCGGTCTCGATCAGGGCCGCTGCCAGCTCTGATTTTCGAAAATCGCTTTCAACTGCTTTTTCCAAGTGGTTTCCGGGGAGTTTGATCAGGCGTTCACTTGCCGCCGGCGACCAGCTGGTGTCCGCTGCGATCGCAGAGGGTATTATGCAGCTACTGATTAGAACTCCGGCGACAGGCAAACTCAATACCAGATAGCGGAGAGGTGAATTTGATTTCAGTTTCATAATTAATCTCCTTGCAGGAATGACCCCGATCACTTGTTCTTCCAGTGATGCATGCGACGGACTTCGCGCTTCAAGTCATCGTTGACGTTTAATGCGGCGAAGGTGCCAAATGTCCAGTCTTCAGATCGGCCAAGAATAACTTCGGAGGATGCAACGAAGGAGGATCCATCGGCGAAATAAAGATCATGTTGGGGATATTTGCTTTTAAACGCTTCGAAACTCCGACGCGCCTGTTCCATATCTCCGCCTTTGAAATAGTTGACGATGGCAAGAGCGCTTATGCGCATTTGTTCGCCTCGTGGCACCACATCGGATCCTGCACCAAGTTCAGAGACACATTTGTCAGCAACAATTGCACTGGTCAAATATGCCCCGGCCGATCCTTTTCTGCGGGCTTCTTCATCTCGCTGCAGGGCCTCATTGCGACAATTTTCAAATGCCTGCTTGCGTTCATACTGTGCATAGCGTTCGGCTCTGAATTCTAATCCGGCTGTGGGATCCTGCGTGGTCGTGAGCTGGCAAGCCCCTAATAACAGCGCAAGAGATGCAACCCCGGCTTTGGGTAAAATACGAGTAATATTGAGTTTATAGGACATAAGTGTCTCCTTTCGAGGTCGCGAGATTAAGGGTGTGAATTGTTCGGCTGTATTTGCGTCGTAGTCGCTGAACCCGTTTCACGTATTTCCGGGTTGCTGGGATCACTCGGGCACTAGGAAGCATACCTACACGGGATCCACCGTTGTAATAGGACAAAGCGAGGTCAGTTCGACCTTTATATCTGTCGATCAATCGCCCAAGAAAATGCAATCCAATCCGGATGTTTACCCGTGCATTCCAAAGCATATCTTTTTCAATTCCATATTCACCGCGTGCCGTGGCGGGCATAATTTGCATGACACCACGCGCACCTTTATGGCTTAAAGCCCGCGGATTAAAATTGCTTTCTGCGTGGGCGACGGCGAGGGCGAGGGGAACAGGTATTCCAAGATTAATTGCCTCTCTTGCAACAAGACGTTGGATATGAGTACGATCTGATTTTCCAGCTGAAGTCGTAGATGAGCATCCAGCTAGTGCCACGATCAGTCCCAAAAAAATTAAAATTGGTCCTGTCAGCTTGATTGAAACGTGTGAAGTTTTCATTGGTTTGCGCTCCCATCTAGTTTTAGTAAACGGTTCCGCCATTCTTCTGAAAATGGGGAGACCACAAGGTTTGCAACAGGCAGTTTTTCGCGCGCAGCTAACGCCAATTCGAATGGGAGGGTAGGATCAACGGCCAAAATTACGCGGCTCCCATTCTCATTCGCCTCTTGGGTTATTTCTGAGGGCGAGACTATGCTCAAATCCGCGTTGCGATATGACTTACCATCAAAAACTAGAATGATATCTAGCGAACCGGGTTGGATCGCAGCAGAGCCTTTCGTTGTTTTATTGGCTAGAATATCAAGCGCTTGCGCAGATTTCGTCCGAGCTGGATCAGCATTTCCTGTTTCCACGCCCATGGAGATCAAGGTCAGGATCATCAGACTGAAAAATCCCATTGCCAAGGCAAGAGCCACTTCAGTCATTGCACTTTCAGGAGTAGAACTTTGCATAAGATTTCCCCTCAGTTGGCCAGTCGTGTATCTAGAAACATGTTGTTGAAAGTCTGTCTTGTGAGCCGACCATTTACTCGCAAGGCAGAATCCGATTGATAGTTGCGCAATGCAGATCGGGTTTCATTTGTGAGGTATCCATCGGCTATGCCGGGCTCGTACCCGAGCTCGAAAAGCCTAATTTCGGCTTGTTCAATCGTTGCCTTATAACCAGATGATCCGGGGCGCGATACGTTCGGAATACTGGAGCTATGGTTAGTAACCTGAAGCATATTTTGGCCATTTAGATGAACAATGACCCGTGGAGCCGTACTTACCAATACCTGACCTGAATGGCTGGCAACAGCTTGATAGGAAAGTGAGATGCGCCCATCGTTTTTACTCACCCGTCCAATGATCAATATATCTGCCTGGCTATTTTCAAGCAGGATGTTAAGCGCATCTGCTTTACTTGCTGTGGCGCCATATCGATCACGTTCATCCACAAGGGTTTTGATGTTTGAACGGTTTATAAAGTGAAAATCCTGACCGCCGAGCCGTTGTAAATTGGCCATGAGATGGCTATTAATTAACTCCGCTTCATGCTTTGACAGCTGCTTATTATTGGTCAGTGACCGAAGAGCTACTTTGGGTGCGTTATAGCCCGCCGAAGAAGAAATGCGTCCAAGGTGAGTGTCGTTTAGGCCTTGGACGAGTTCTGCCGCGATTTCACGAAATTGCTTAGGATCCATTTCCTGTCCCCAAACCGGAGCTCCCACGGTTGATACAGCGAATACGACTGACAACAGCGCGATAACTCTGATTTGGTATCTAAAATTCATGAAAATAGTCATTTGATTTTCCCGTTCCAACCTGGCGGTTCTAGCTCAACATTTTCCAACGACCATCTGATGTCCGGCACGCGCGGCCCGTAACCTCTTCTTCAAACCCATCTACAAAGACCCATGTTGAATATTCGCGGCAAGGAAGATTGGACGACGTTTTATAGGTCTTCGTAGGCGTCATCTCAAAATCGCGGCCAGTATCTGGGTTGTGCCAAGTTACAGTCTGACCCGTTGGGACGTTTTCAAGGACTTGTGTTGCTTGGTTCTGATCGGAGGTCTGCATGGACCGGCCAACTTCACCGCCAATAACAGCCCCAACAATGGCACCGCCGATGATGGCAACTGTACGGCCGTTGCCTTTGCCAATTTGAATTCCAGCAGCACCGCCAAGAAGTGCTCCGATGATACGACCACCGAACACTTTGTCGAAAGATATGGACGGTATGGTGGATGTGGGCTGGTAGCGCGGTACGTGATATTGAACCCGCTTACGAGAGCGACGCTCTGGACGTTCAATATAACGGACATATGTCACATTTTTTCTATGCTTCTTATAAGACTTACGGTGTTTTGGTTTGGAAACTTTATAATAGATAATCCGTTCAACTTCTTTTACACGGATGACCTTTTGTCCGTGGGACTTGGACCAATGACGCTTGTCGGCATAAGCAGTTGTTGCTGAAACGGATAGAAGTGCCGAGCTCAGAATAGATGCGGATACGATTACACGAACACCGGTGTTAAATAGATTTTTCATTTTTTTTCTCCTGCAAGACCAAGACAGCGTTTGTTACTGAAATTGACATTAGGAGGAACTGGATTTCGATAGTATGCCGGGCTTGTTAGGAAATATTAATCGATCTGAATATCTCCTAACACACGTGTTCTATTTTATTTTTTCCGCAATAGTCTAAACTCACTAGATATGAAAAAATTTATGCGCCTATTTCTGCTCTGTTGGTTAGCGTTCGGGATTGTTGTTTCCCCGAACATTACCGTTGCACGAACTCAAAAATCAAATTCGGCAGATCTTTCGGACGCCTTGTCACGCCTTAAAAACAATCCCCGGTATGAAGGCAGAATTCTCGGAACTCACTTAAGAAGAAGTGGTAAAGACTATGTTTATGAAGTTCGTATACTTCGGCCGGACGACTCGGTTATCGTGGTTTTTATAAGCTCGAAAACGGGAGGGGTGATTGGAGACTCAGAACGTAACCAAGAAAAATCTTCGAATGCCAAGAACAAAAAAAATCGGAAGAAAAGAAAATAATAGGATTTCTTTATGCGTGTGCTCATTCTAGAAGATGACGAAGATCTTGCAGCTCAAATGCAAACAGTATTGCAAGATGAGCATTTCGCCGTCGATGTATTCCATGATGGCGAAGAGGGATATGAGATGGGATTGGACAACGACTATGACGCTGTCATTCTAGATCCCGGACTACCGACCATGGATGGATTTTCAGTTTTGCGCAGATGGCGCGAAAAGGGAAAGACCATGCCCGTCATTATTCTGACTGGATCGCGCAAAGAAGTTGCCGATATGAAAGAAGGCGTGCGTGCAGGGGCTACTAACTATTTGACGAAACCGGTTGATCTGGAATTGTTGCTAAGCTGGCTTCAAGGAGTGGTCAATTCAAATGGCCCCAACACGTCCCGATCTGTTCTTGAATTGGGCAGCCTTCGTATTGATACACATTCGCTTAAAGTATCTAATGACGGTGTGCCGGTAAAGATAACACCTACTGAATACCGTATCTTGCACTATCTGATGGTTCATCAAGAACGCCCTGTGAGTGCGGAAGAACTCGTTCGTCATAATTTTGAGGGAGACTCCATCAAAACGGCAAATGAAGTGCCTGTTTTCATAAGTCGGCTTCGAACGAAACTCGGCAAAAGATGGATTGAAACCGTGTTTGGGTTTGGATATCGTCTCGTCAATCCGCCGATAGATCAGGAGAGTTAATGCTGAGTTTCTGGCGCGCTTCTTTAATTGGTCGGTTAATCCTTTTGGCAGCTATCGTTTTTGCCGTTAGCATTCCTTCGTTCTTTTTTCTGTTTTCCACATCTGTAAGCCGAATTTCAAACGAAGTCGTGGATACAAGGCTGCTGGAGTTTGCGGGTCAGCTGCGGGGGTATTGGGCAAGCGAGAAAGCAAATACACCCAACGGAAATGAGGAGACAGATCTTGTCATATCCAGCTCAGGTCTTGGTGGGCCAGATATTGAGTGGGTTTGGCAAATTACGGTTGATGGTAAGAAAGTCCGTCAGTCGGAATTGTTGGTGCTCACAGATGCGATTATTCCAGCGTCAATCTCTCGTGCTAAGACAGATTTTATCCTGAGCACTCATACCACGCCGCTTGGTGTTATGCGGGTTGCAGAACGTATTATTGAAGAGCCGGCACCTGGAACCGCAGGGGACACCCGTAAAGTTCACTATTTAGTTGGACTAAGCGAGACCCGCTACAATACCTATGTTCAGGATCACAAAGACCGCCTCGGTGACCTTTCGCTAATTGGCGTCATTATTATGTCAGTGGTTATTCTGGCTCTGTTGGCCCTTGTTATTGTTCTTGTCCAAAGACAGTTGGCCGGGATTAAACATGCGCTGGGTCTTTATGAAAAAGGGGATACCGAAGGGATTGAGGGTCGGTTCCCAACAGAGATTCAGTCTGTTGTGAATCTGATGAACGATCTTCTCAGGCATAATCAAAAGCTGATCGCCAGAACCCGAAAATACGTCAGCAAAATCACGCATGATATTAATCATCCACTTGCGATTTTGAAAAATGGACTGAAAACCGACATCGATATTGATTTGTTTAATCGTCAGATCGCCCGAATGAGTGGCCTTGTTGACCGTTATGCAAGTTTGGCGCGCGCAATTGGCCCAGAAGGGGAGACGCGAAAGAAAACGGATGTATCCGCATCCTTGAAAGACACAGCAGATGGTTTTTCAATTTTGTACAGGCGAACGCCTTTGTCCATTAGTTGTGTAGTGGAGGAGGGGTTAAACTTCGTTATCCCTCAACATGATCTAGAAGCGGCCATCAGTAATCTTGTATCCAACGCTCATAAATATGCAGATAGCGAGATTGTCATTTCGGCTAAAGTTGTAAATCAAAATCTTATAATCGATGTTGAAGATGATGGACCCGGAATTGCATTTGAACAGATGAAGACAGCTCTTAAATGGGGCCAAAGGTTGGATGAAGCACCGCCCGGAACGGGTTTTGGTCTTTCAATTGTCAGTGATATTCTCGACCTGTATGGCGGGACCATACAGCTTTCAACCTCTTCCCTTGGCGGTCTTGCCGTCCATGTGGAGTTTCCAAGTCCGGAAAACCGCCTTACAGGAGAGTAGTTTACAAACTCACGCCTAAATTATCCGAAATAATCCAACGCCTTTTTCGCGACGATATCACCTTGTTCCTGCACAAAATGACCGGCTGTTTTCATTTCAAGTGGTTCAGGGCAGCCCTTAATTTGGGTTCGCAAATATGACATGGCGGGCGGGCCCAAGACCGGGTCTTGCATGCCAACTGCCATGAATGGTTTTCCGGACCATTCTGTGCCAAACCAATCACGTGCCCGCCGTGACAATGCAGCGCCGCCAGCGTCTGGGTTGTCAGGCACGAGATTTGGAAATTGCCGAACGCCACTTTTATAGGAGGCATCGGGGAAGGGGGCATCATAGGCTTGCCATTCACCCTCGCTCATTTCAGGATTACTTCGTTTGAAAAGCCGGCCAACGGCCATATCCGGATTTGCATTATTAAAGTCTCGCCAGTCGAGGAAACCTTGGCCCAAGGGAATGTCGCCGCTGGCAAATGCAGTATTCATGACGATCAGGCGGCTAAAACGGTCTGTCATATCAACAGGTAATGTCAATCCGAGAAGTCCGCCCCAGTCCTGGCAAACCAACGTAATATTTTTCAAATCTAGGCGTTCAATTAATGAAACCAGCATCTGACGATGAAAATCAAATGTATAGACGCTCTCATCTGTGGGTTTGTCGGATTTACCAAAACCTAAAAGGTCTGGTGTGATCGAACGATGACCAGCGGTACTAAATACAGGGATCATTTTACGATAAAGAGAACTCCATGCGGGTTGACCGTGGAGGCACCAAAAAGTCTGTTCAGCATCACTCGGACCTTCATCCAGATAATGAACACGCAGGCCCTCCGATCCTTCAAGATCTTCCAGATAATTAGGAGAAAAGTTGTATCCGGGTAAATTTTCAAATCGGTCTTCAGGTGTGCGAAGAGCTTCAATAGTCATTTTAACCTCTTATTCTTAGTATTATTCCATTGATTATGGAGGGGAATGTTGACGTGGGGGTCAGTCTGTCTCGATTTTTCGGTTTAAGGCATAGCTTTTTGCAGCCTCTAAAAGATCGTTTGAAAGAGCAGGATCACCTGTTGCCCGCGACAGGGCGAGCGAGCCGACGCAAAGGGCTAGAAATCCATATGTCTCTTGTTTCCGTTTTTCTTCTGGTAAATCAGCGAAGAACTTATCACTAATTTCACCAAGGGCACGGGTGAGCTCTGTATCCAGAGTTTCCTGCACGCGCTTTTCCGTTCTTGGAAGTTCTGAACAAAGCGAGGCGAGGGGACATCCAGTTTCAGGCCTATCTCGGTGAAGGGGGCTCAAGTAACGTTCTACCGCTAACGCCAACGCATGAGAGGGAGGTAAATCAGTCTCTGGGACCCATCGATCAACTGAACGGTCCATTGCCTTTGTTAAGGCCTCGCTCATGAGTTCGGTTTTATCCTCAAAATGGGCGTAGAAAGTTCCTTGTGTGACGCCAGCATCCTTCATAATGTTCGGGATCGTAGCGCCGCTTAGGCCCTCAATTTGAATTCGGCGGGACGCAGCAGTTACAATCTCGTTCCGTTTTTCTAATTTTTTTTCGGCTCTAGTCTGCATGGTCACCCTCATAACTCAAAATTTTGATGAGTTTAGTAAAGTCATAGTATCAGTATACTATGAAAGTTCAAAAGAACAACATCCGATATCATTAGGTGAGTAAAGAGGGGAGTGTAGGGTAGGGAGGTTAGTTGGGGATCAAAGATATTAAGCGATGATCTCTAAGATTTTGAAAATAAACACGAACGTAAGCTGACGGGTAAGGCTCTTGAGTATACAGAGCGAGCACGGAGGCGAAAATGTTGTCGCGCAAAGCTTAGTCCAATTGCCTTGCGCGACTTAAGAGTAACTAAGGTAGTAAACAAGAGCGCAAACTGTGGGCCATTCCCATCAGCATTGACGGGTACAAATCGGCGCCGGGTTTCAGGTCTGCACCAATGGGGTCGATCGTGGCCAACTTCGCTTTTGTTTCGTCTGCGATCAAAATAGATAATTTGTTTGAGAATTGTGGTTCTCTAAAAATGCAGACGGCACCGCTTTCTTTCACTTTCCGACGTAAATCCTTAACCCTTTTTACAGAAGTTGGGCGACTTGGATCCGGAACAATCGACCCCACAGCTGTTAGGTCGTAATGTTTTTCAAAATATTGATAGGCATCATGAAAGACGATAAAGGGAATACCCTTGATCGGAGCAAGTAGGGTTTCAATCTCTTTTTCAATTGCTTCGATATCCGAAATTAAAGACAACGCATTATCCTTGTAGAGAGATCTGTTTTCAGGATGTATCATGGATAACTCTCTTGTAATGGCCTTTATCATTACAATTGCATTGGTTGGATTAAGCCAGATGTGAGGATCGTCTGTACTTTCTTCATCATGATGTTCTTCGTGGTCGTGGTGACTGGATGAAGTGTCGCCGCCTTCGGAATGGTCTACGTGATCGTGTTTTTCCCAATCCTCGTCTTCGCGGAGCTTAAATGTTGCTACGCCTCGCTGATGAATCATGGGAACTTTTCGTACTTTTTGAGGTGAAATATCCAATGCCTTGATCAAGCTGATCTCTAGATTATCCGCGATATAGAAGACAATTTTTGCCTTTAGCAACAGAGATCTGACTGACGGTTTCAATTGATAATCATGGGGGGAGGTACCATTTTGAATAAGAAGTATTGCTTTCCCTGTATCTCCCATGACGCCTTGGACCAAAGAATGCAGGGGCGGAATGGTTACCACTACTTCCATAGCAGGAGCGGAATGAACCTGCGAAGCTAATCCTGTCAATAACCATAATGAAATGACGATTTTTTTGATTTGATTTTTCATCTGCGAGTTCCTCTTGACAGTTTTCTTGTTTTGATATTGTTATGTTATAACATTACTTAAAATGAAAGCAACGTCTAATGAAACTAAAAGGTCTGATACCGTCTTTGTCTCTTCTTGTAATTCCGTCACTCGCCTTCGCAGCGGAAGATCACGACCATAATCATGGTCAAAGCGAAACTGGTTTTTATGGGCATTTGGATCTTAAAATTCAGTATGATCATATCTACAACGCGGGTGAGTCTGATGAGGAAATTAATGAAACCTATTCGCACTCACATCTGGAACTGGGGTACGGGTTTGGCAACGGTATTTCTGTAAATACAAATCTTCAGCTTGAAGGAGAACCTGCGGGTCATGATCATGGCGGTGGCGGGGCTGCGCTCGATGGCAGTAACCGCTATTTCAAAGATGAGCCACTTCTGGCACGAACATTGACCGTCAATTTTGATGGGGATAATTTTGGTTTATATGCCGGAAAATTTGATCCTGTGATCAGTTTTGATGAACATGTTTTGCCTGGAATTTATGGTTATCAGGTCATTGATGAATATACGGTGCGTGAGAAAATTGGCATTGGGGGGTACGGGAAATTGACAGCGGGAGATTTGGGCACACATCGACTTGATGTCAGTACTTTCTTTGCAGATACAACAGTACTCAGTAACTCCATTCTTTATGAACGTGGGGACACGGACAAGGAAGATGGTGGTGTTTCCAATACAGAAGACTTTTCATCCATTGCCATCTCTCTCGCGGGATCCGATTTCTATTCCTTAAGCAGTGATATTCCCGAAGGACTTTCCTATCGTGTCGGCTATTCTTATCAGGCCGCGGGAGAAGGTGGTGAAGAAGATGAGACGCGTTATTCTCTATCGGGCCAGTACGAACATATTTTCACATCTGCATTGAAAAGTCGGGTTGTCGGCGAAATTGTCCATATCGAACATCTAGGTGGGGAGAGACCCCACGACCGGACCTACGCCACTACCGGGGCAGAGCTGAGTTATAAAAACTGGGAGCTGGGTTCAACTTATACTTATATTTACAATGATAACCCAGAAGATGCTGATGAGGCATTGGATGGTGAATTGTTCCAGGTATCTTTAAGCTATCACTTTGATAATGGTTTTTATGCGGGTGCTGGCTACCGGTATAAAGACGAGGAGGGAGAGGGAAATAAACGGGTTGGAATGCTAGTGGGTTACTCTCATTCTTTTTAATGTGGGTTCCTGTTAATAGAAGCTTAGAGGGCTGGGTATTACTGCCCGGTTGATAAACTCAAGGATTGCTTATGCGTTGGTTCCTTATTGCCTGTTGTTTGTTTGTTACTGTTCCTTTTAAGTCGGGCTACGCTCATCCCCATGCATGGGCGGATGTCGTTATAGAGATTTTGTTTGATGGTGCAGGTCGTGTAATGGGTCTGCGTCAGACTTGGTTGTTCGATGATTTCTATTCAGCCTACGCGGTGGAGGGGATGGATGGGAATGGGGATGGAAAACCTGATCAAGAAAAACTGGATGCTATTCTGCGTGTGAATATGGAAAATCTCAAAGAATATGAATACTTCACACGGGCTTGGCAGGGGGATGAAATTCTTGAACTGCAGCCGATAACCGAAATGTCGACCCGTATGGCGGAGAATAGAATGGAAATGACTTTTGTCACGACTTTTAGCAAAGCAGTATCTCAGCCTCTGGGTCACTTTTCCTACTCCATATTTGACCCAACCTACTACATTGAAATGCTGCACACCGAAACAGAAAAACCTGTTCTGTTAGCGGGCGCACCGGAAGGCTGTGATTATGTGCTTTTACAGCCCAATCCGGATCCAAATGTTGTTGCGGAAGCAACAATGCTGGGCGCATCAGAGCGCGGAGAAACTGGTCTTGGTCTCTTTTTTGCAGAACGGGTAAATCTGACATGTCCCGCCAACTAGTGTTGTTTTTTATGGTCTGCTGCACTGCATTGATAGGCCTGTTAGTATCAGATGCAGTAGCTGCACCTGCGATCACTGAACCCACCTTGTGGACGGAACTTGTGCACTGGATTGCTATCCAACAACGATCTCTTCATCAGGAACTGGTTGCCGCCCTCAAAATGGTGAAAGGCGAAGGCAGCATGGCTGCGGCTGGAAGCTTGATTGTGGGGAGCTTTCTTTACGGGTTATTCCATGCGGCGGGGCCAGGACATGGCAAGGCGGTTTTAACGACCTACCTGTTGACACATCCCCATAGAGTTGGTCGGGGCGTTGCCATTGCCGCTATGGGAGCGTTATGTCAGGGGATTGTCGCGGTCATTCTAGTGTACGGGTTGATTTACTTGGCGGGTTGGTTTCCGCGAGAAACAAGCACCGCGATAAGCTGGAGCGAGCGTCTCAGTTATGTTCTTGTGGCTGCGATAGGCGTAATATTGATTTTGCGAATACTGCGAAAAGCCATCAGGTCGTTTTTCTCTAAAGGGCTAGGGCATGCTTCCCACAATGACAATGACGGTGTTTGCGGTGACTGCGGCCACACTCATGTGCCGGATGAAAAACAAATAGATCGGGCCATTGGTTTTTTCCCATCATTTGGGGTTGTCCTCGCTATTGGGTTGCGACCTTGCACCGGTGCCGTTCTGGTACTGGTCTTCGCCAAAGCCATCGGCATACCTTACGCTGGGATCTTCGCCGTTCTTGCCATGTCTGCTGGAACCAGTATCGCCGTTGCCGTATTGGCTTTCCTTGCCGTAAAATTTCGCAATAAGGCTGCATTATTGATCGAAAGCAGAAGCCCGTTTTGGCGGATCGCAGCCAACGGCGCGATCCTAGCAGGGGGAGGGTTGCTCTTCGTTTTGGGAATAAGCCTATTAAATGCCTCCTTCTACGCAAGGCATCCACTCGGATTGTAGGTTTTTTTTGAACGCTATTTAATCAAACCTTCTGAGAGATCAAACTGAAAAAATAGAATGAACACCGGAAGCTTCATATCAAATCAACCCGCGAACTGTGATTTATTTTCAAATACTTAGAAAGATTGGCTGGGGAACGTGGACTCGAACCACGATTGACGGAGTCAGAGTCCGTTGTCCTACCATTAGACGATTCCCCAGTAGGATATTTGTGCGGCGTTGGTACCTAGGCTGGCTCTAGTAACAAGTCTCGCGGTTATTGTCAAACGCTTCGGGTTTTGCTTAAGACATAAAAAAACGGCCCAGACGTTAATCTGGGCCGTTTTTATTGAGTAGGATTAGATCCTAGCTTTCGTCACCAACAGTGATCGAGTTAATGATAGCTGCTTTATCTCCGAGATCCTGATCATCGAAAGTGATCTTGATGCTGTTCGAACCGTCAGTGATGGTAAGAACGGCATCCCCGCCAGGGGTGGCCTCAGTGAACCCAGCATCAACTGCTGTATTACGATCAGCAACATTCAAGCCCATGGCATCGAACAATGCATCGAGGTCAATGGCGGATTGGTCACCACCACTGATATCATAATCGTTGATGGTATCTTCGCCATTGTCACCAGCAAGGAAGACGTAAGTATCATTTTCTCCGAAGCCGCCTCTAGCGTCCATATAGTCATCACCGGCACCGCCGATTAGCGTATCATCACCGCTGCCGCCGTAGAGAGTATCGTTACCATCATCACCGATGAGAGTATCGTTACCGCCTTGACCATAGATCCAATCGTCACCGTTTTGACCATCATATTGGTTATTCTGATCATTTCCGTAAATAATATCGCCAGTCTGCGTTCCAATAATATTCTCAACATCAACGAGGACATCATAGTCACCCCCGCCAAAATTAACATATCCGGCGTTAGGAGCGTACCAATCGTGATCAACATACATACCAGTACCGGTTATATCACCATAATACGCTGTGTCGTTACCGTCATCACCGCGAAGTGTATCTACACCGCCACCACCGATTAGCGTATCGTCACCGGCACCGCCGCTAACACTATCACTACCGTTACCACTGACCAGAATTTGATCAATATCATCGGAGTTGCTACCGCCAGAAATGCTCGAAGTATTTTGGTAATCAACATTAACCCGACCCTCGTCAGCGTCCTCGCCATCACCAACTAAGTAATGGAAGTGGCCTTGATCGTGGGCATCAAAAACATCGATTTCATCATTCACGCTGTCGTGTGCTGCATCCACATCATTGTGATCGCTGACACCAATGATATCAAGAGCATCCCCATCGGCATCAACATCGTTACTGATGAAGAACGCTTCCGCAAGGGCGAAGGTGCCTGAGTGAATGTTAGTGACAATATAGTCAGTCGTTGCAACCGGCGGAGTGTTTTCATCCACACCATTGATTGTGATGGTCACTTCTAGAGGTGTTCCATCTTCGGAAAGAACCGTAAAGGTATCCTCTAATGTTTCACCATCATCCAGCGTATCAAGAGCTGCATGACCGCTATTCAGGTCATATGTCCAAACACCATCTGCAGTAACTGTATACGTTCCGTATCCGTTATCCGAAGCTGCTGCAACTGCAACCACCTGGAAGGCATCGTCCGTGTTATCCACGTCCACGCTCGCCAGATCACCGCTCACCGTATCAGGTGACGCATCTTCTGTTACTTCACCTACAGCTGGACCAGTAATTGCTGCCGCATCATTCGCACCATAAATCTCGATGGTTATGACCTGCTCTGTTCCATCTTCCGACTTAACAGTGAATGTATCCAGCATCGCTGGATCTCCAGCATTCATGGCATCAACAAGTGGATTTGTGTTGTCCAGCTCATAAGTCCAGTAACCGGACGCATTCACTGTGAACTCACCATATGATGTCGGTCCAAAATTAACTTGGAAGGCATCGTCAGTGTTATCAACATCAGATGCATAAAGCTGACCATTAACCTCGATGACTGCGTCATCTTCAGTAATGCCTGTTCCAACAGAACCACTGATCAGTGCGGCATCGTTCGCACCATTAATGGTGATGGTCACTTCCTGTTCTGTCCCATCTTCGGAAAGAACCGTGAAGGTATCCGTTAGTGGGGCGCTCAATACATTAAGCGCGTCCACAAGTGGATTACTGTTATCTAGAGTATAAGTCCAAACACCAGCCGCGGTTATGGCATATGTTCCATATCCTTCATCAGAAGCAGCAAGATCACCTGGGGTAACCACTTGGAAGTTATCGTCTGTGTCATCGCCGTCAATATCGGTGTTATCCATATCTCCGCTGACCGTGTTAGGGGCAGCATCTTCAAGGATTTCAGCTGACATTGCGCCGGTAAACTCAGCAGGATCATTTACTCCCTGCACCGTTATAACAACTTCAACTGCATTAGAGTCTGCACCGTGTGCATCCGTTGCTTTAACCCAGATCGAAACTGTCGTGGATTGAGTTGCACCCAATTCTTGGAAATCAGCGCCTGGATCAAAGGAAAGATCATTGCCGATAATTTCCGCAGAACCTTCACCTGCACCTGGACCTGTAACGATGCTGTATGTGAGCGTGTTGCCATCATCATCATTATCGATATCAGCTCCAAGACCAGACAGATCTACAAGGATTGCAGCTGCATCTTCTTCCGCATCTCCAGTTGTGCCTGCTTCATCCATTGTCGGTGCATCATTCGCACCGCCAACTTCGATTGTGACTTCACCTGTTTCAAATATTGGTGATCCATTAACAGAAGCCGAGTAATCAAAGACGATCGTTCCCTGTTGAGCCGGATCACCCGCTGCCAGTGGATCAAATCCGGAGACACCGTCTGCCGCATCACCAACTGGGTTAATGTCGAGTGCTACCGTCACATTTTCTGCATCCGTTGCATCGAACGTTACCACACCATAACCCGGGATAATCATTTCCCAGATAGCCACAAGTGGGTCAGCTTGTGTCCAACCCGTGTGTTCAGTATCTACGTCAGGACCAGCAGGGATTAGGCCCGGCGCTGGCATTGTCAACGTGATATCGCCTGGTGTGAAATACTCGATGGTATCCAATGAATTTGGAATGAAATCTGAGTCTGACGTGATGGTTACACTAACCGCTGCCAGATCCGTATCTTCACCAGTACCAACCGTATCATCAAGCAAGATCGGAATTTCGTTACCTGCCACAAAGACTTTCACATATTCAATCTGTTGTGCATTTAAGAAATGCCCACCGATATCCAGAGTACCGCCGTTTGTTGCCTCAACTGAATTTGCAAACGCTGCAATTTCTGTCTCATAAGCTAGGAATTCTGTCATGTCTGCGAAATAAAGTTCTAAGCAATCAACGTCGTCGCCGCCGTTGTAGAAGTCCGTATCAGTAGAGCTTTCATTAAATGTCCACCGTAGAACATCATCACCAGCACCACCAGTTACCTGATCGCTTCCGGATCCACCGATAAGCGTATCATTTCCGCCTTCACCGTAGATAAGGTCATCATCAGATCCGCCGTCAATGTAGTCATCAGAACCTAAAATTGTGCCGGAACCATCATTACCGTAAATGGTATCATTGCCGGAGTCACCGTAGATATTGTCGCCACCAGTACCACCTGACATAAGGTCATTGCCGAAGCCACCGATCATCAAATCTTCTTCTGATCCACCGTCCATGACATCATTGCCGAAGCCACCGATCATTGTATCTTCGTCGGCGCCGCCGTCCATAATATCGTTACCGCCTTGGCCAAACATGAGATCATCACCGATACCACCGTCCATAGTGTCATTGCCACCAGTATATGAAACTCCGTCAGGACCTTCAGAAACGTTGTCACCGACCATGAAATCAGCACCAGATCCGCCGTCCATATCATCGTCACCGCTTTGACCGTACATTTCGTCATTGCCGCCTTCACCGTGCATTTCGTCGTTGCCGGATCCGCCGTACATGTCGTCATTTCCGCCAAGATCACCGCCTAGGCCGTCATCACCGAACATAACATCGTCTTGATTACCGCCATCCATGGTGTCGTCGTCAGCGCCGCCGTGCATGGTGTCTTTGCCGCCTTCACCGAACATATCATCGTCGCCGGTTCCGCCGTCCATGACATCGTCACCGCTGTTTCCGCCGTAACCATTATCACCAAACATGATGTCGTTATTGCCGCCACCGTCCATGGTATCAGCGTTGGAACCGCCATACATGACGTCTTCACCGAAGCCACCGAACATGGTGTCTTCGCCGACTTCACCATACATTTCATCAGCGCCGCCTTCACCGTGCATTTGGTCGTTGCCGGATCCGCCGTACATGAAGTCATCATCGCCGATTACTCCGCCTTGACCATCGTCACCGAACATCACGTCATTATGTGAGCCGCCGTCCATGGTATCAACACTGCCTGTACCGCCATACATCAGGTCGCCATCACCGCCACCGTCCATATCGTCGTTACCTGCGCCGCCATACATGGTGTCTAGGCCACCTTCACCGAGCATGAAGTCATCGCCAGTGTTACCGTGCATTTCATCGGAACCAGTACCGCCAAACATATCATCGTTGTCGCCGCCGCCGGTCATGAAGTCGTCACCATCTTCGCCGTAGAGACTATCTTCACCGCCTTCACCGTGAATGGTATCAGACTCGTCGCCAGTCCAAACTTTATCGTTACCGATACCGCCGTAAACCGTGTCAGAGCCACTGTTGATGGTGTTGTCATCAAAGATGTCATCACCATCACCTAGGTCAGCATAATCATTGCCGCTGGAATTTAGTCCGTCGTCGTAGTTGTTATTGCTACCGCCTAAGACCGTGTCGTTTCCATGGCCGCCGTAGATATGGTCATCACCGGAGTCGCCGTGGATTAGATCGTTATCATCTTCACCGTGAAGGGTGTCATTATCACCGCCACCGAAGATGCTATCCGCACCATCACCAGTCCAAACTTTATCGTTACCGATACCGCCGTAAACCGTGTCAGAGCCACTGTTGATCGTGTTGTCATCGAAGATGTCATCACCAGCACCCAGGCTAG
>CAJXWA010000039.1 GCA_913062525.1 uncultured Alphaproteobacteria bacterium
CCCTAAATTAAAACCACGGGTTATATCGGCAATTTCAGCTTTTGCCGTTAAGAAAATTACCGGGATGTTCTTAGTGGCTTCATTGTTTTTAATTTGTTTACATACTTCATAGCCATCCATTTCTGGCATCATAATATCGAGCAATATTAGATCTATATTAGGATCTGCTTGGGCAATTTTTAATGCTATTTTGCCATTGGTAGCAGCTTTAACCTTGTACTTATCTTTTAATAACGCCGAGGCAAGATCAATATTGCCAGGTTCGTCATCAACAACAAGTATACGGGCAACATCATCCATTAATTTTCCACCCAATAGTTGTTAAGCGTTGCTTTCAGGAAGTTGAAATCCACTGGCTTGGCCACCAATTGATCAGCGCCTTTTGCTTTTGCCTCTGCTTCGGTTTTCTCGTCTCCGTACGCTGTTATCATAATCACCGGCAGCTCTGGCTTCCGGCTTTTCACTTCCGATAACAGATCCATGCCACTCATTCCCGGCATATTAATATCTGACAACAGAAGTAGAATTAAGGGCGCGTCATCGCCGCATATTAAATCGAGGGCAGCATTCCCCGATTGTGCAAAATGAAAAATTAGTTCTTTTTTCCGGATTTCTTTGCGGAAGTTCTGGCGAAATAACACTTCGGCATCCGGTTCATCGTCTACCATTAATATTGATGTCGTCATTGAGAGGCCTCTGCAGTTAAGTTTACTGGCATAATCATGCGAAAAGTTGTTCCTTTTCCCACTTCGCTTTCAAGTTTGAGCTCACCCCCGTGTTGCTTGACGATATCGTAACTCATAGACAGCCCAAGGCCAGTCCCCTCTCCTGTTGGTTTGGTGGTGAAAAAGGGTTGGAATATTTTATCCCGAATGTCTTCTGGAACACCCCTGCCATTATCAGTCACTTCGACTACAATATTTCCGGCCTCGACAACACTTCGAATAGATAATACGGGCTCGTCACCACCTGCAATACTGCTTTTCACAGCTTCATACATTCCATTTGAACACAGATTAAGTAACACGCGCTGTAATTCCTGGGGATGGCAATCAATGGGAACAACATCACTGGAAAAATCTGTTTTCATCTCCACGTTAAACGTGGAATCCGCAGCTCGAGCTCCGTGGTAGGCCAAATTCATCGCTTCCTCGGCCAGATTGTTCAAGTTTATTTTCTGTTTTTCGCCGGGTCCCTGACGTGAATGCAGCAGCATATTCTTGATGATGCTGTCTGCACGTTTCCCGTGCCCTTCAATCTTTGTAAGGTTGTCTCGGACCGTTTGGAATAAATCCTCGGCATCTTCCTTATCGTCCTCTTCAAGGGCTGCTAATGGGAGCGTTAGGATTTCCGACAACTCATCCAACATTTCGATAGATAGTTTAGAGAAATTATTGACAAAGTTGAGTGGGTTTTTGATTTCATGCGCAATCCCCGCGGTTAATTGCCCCAAGCTTGCCATTTTTTCTGCGTGAACCAATGAATCCTGCGTTGTTTTTAGTTTCTCTAAAGTCGCTTCAGCTGCGTCTTTAGCGGCAGCGAGATCTTGTTCCATACGTTTACGGGCATCAATGACATAAATAGAATTGAGCCAGCAATCCTTACCGTCATATTTCAATGGGCGCATGGACGCGACGGTCCAAAATTCGCCCCCCTCGGCATCATGCATTAGAAGCTCAAAATTATCGATCTTCCCGTACTGCTCCAGCATATTGATCATTTCAGCTTGATCTTCAGGATTAACGAAAAAATCTGATATGGCCACATTTTCAAGTGGACCATCGGCTATCTTGAATTGTTCACGGCCTGCTGGCGTCACTTCCAGTGCCTCATTCCCATGAGAGAGCACCATGGGGAAAGAGATAGCATTAATCATATTTCTTTGCATTTTTGCAGCATCGGCTTGCCGTTTTTGCTCTGCTAATGCCGCCTTTGCTTCACTTAACCGAAGTTGTTCTTCGGCTTTCAACTGATCGCTTAAGGCCTGTGTATTCGCCAGAGACAGTTTTATGCTGGCGACTGTGGTTTTTCGTGCCGCGAGGGCAAATTGAATAATCGAACCGCTTCCCAAACCAAACATCAAAGTTGCCACAAACCCGTTGAAGACATCAAACCAAAGGACGCTTCCCCAGGTAATCAACATGATGGGCAGGCTAAATCCGAGCGCAACTGGTACAGAATTAATGCCGACACTTGCAAACCCCGCCATACAGGCGAAAGCGACAACGACCATTTTATCTTGAGTATTTCCAATGGATAGAAGACTTAAAGATAACAATCCCCAGACAGACCCCAACAGAACCGCAGACAACGATAGAATACGGATACGGCGTTTAGAGACTCTAGTGGGTCGCGCTTTATGGCGAAATCTAAAATGAAATCGCAACCCAAAAAGGGTCAACAGAATAATTAAGGCGAATGGGATACCAGGTATACCGAGAATATGTTCATATCCAACTTGCGTAAAAATAACAAATTTGGACGCATAAATGGCGAAAACCATAACAGGTGTCATGGCACCCGCTACGGCATCACTGATACGAAGCTCTCTCTCAATATCTGAGGTTGCAACGGATACTCCCATGTCATCTCCCACGAACCGATAAGTTATTATATTCTTGTTCTTGATGCAGATTTCGCCAGAGAAGAAGCCGATGATTAATCTCTGTTTTCAAATTTTCTCGTAGTCGGCGTTTATACTATGCTGCCGCATGTTTTAAAAATACAGAAAAATCTAATTTACTAAAACCAAAAATCTGTTTGCATTAACGTTCTCTATTTTAAATAGGTCTGTGATGGGAAGGTCTTCACTTAAAAACCGTAAATCCATATTCACAACATCAAAAGTGTCTTGTAAGCTGGTATATCATACGAAAAATGGTAGCGGAGGAGGGATTCTAACCATATACTCTCGATCCTCGAACCAATGGGCCTCAGCTCTTGTTAAAATGTGCGGGCCGGTGGCATAAAGCAATATTTGGCAGAAAAATGACAGCGATTAATTGAACGGCGAAGGTGTTGGACAAACTATACTTTGCCGATATAGTTCCCCAAACAACCCTAGGTTTTTCATTTCCAAAACATAAGGATTTATCAAATGTCATTTGATGCAAAATTAGCCGAACTCAATATAACCCTGCCTGCCCCACCATCTCCCCTCGGCAACTATATTGGCGGAGTGGTTACTGGAAATTTACTATTTATGTCTGGCGTCGGCCCTAGAAAACTCGAAGGCGGCGCCGTGACCGGCAAGGTTGGGGAGGATCTGACCACCGAAGACGCCTATGACGCCGCCCGTCTAGTCGGCCTTAATATGCTGGCCAATATGAAATCCGTGATCGGTAATCTCGACCGGGTCACGAAAATCGTCAAAGTCCTTGGCATGGTCAATGCGGTACCGGGCTTTAAAGAGCACCCAAAGGTCATCAACGGCTTTTCTGACCTGATGGTCGAGGTCTTCGGCGACAATGCCGGTAAAGCTGCCCGGTCCGCTGTCGGCATGGGTTCCCTGCCCAACCAGATCGCCGTCGAGATCGAAATGATCGTGGAAATTGTGGACTAGGACCTGATCAGGAGATGGTACAGGACGACGAGCAGGCTGGCCCACGGCACTCTACATTCATGTTGCCCGATATACATATATTGTTGCAGCAGCGCTTGGCCTTGTCGTTCTTTTCCAAGCTGTGGTGATCAATGCGCGATGCTTTTTTGAGGTCATCACCTTTGAGTTATCTTCAACCAGCGCGAACGTCCCAGGCCTTCACTGGCCATACCCAACGGACATTAATTCTATAAATATATGATATTTCATTTTCCCGGCAATTTGATTGATATTAGCGCCTGTTAATCATTCAAGTTTGCTAAAAACTTCCACTGAGCGGCAACATTAGAATATCAAAATAATATTTATAGGGAATTGACCATGACAACATTATCTGAAGAATTTTTTGTAGTGAGCCTACAGTTAATATCTACGCTATTTGTTGTTACGGTTGGAGCCGCAATTCTCTACCTGATTGTTCTCTTCTTTTTGGATATAAATCAAACTAAAGATGCTGTTCGTAAGAACTACCCAGTTTTAGGCCGTTTCCGGTATGTTTTCTCAACCTTGGGAGAGTTCTTCAGGCAGTATTTTTTCGCAATGGACCGAGAAGAAATGCCTTTCAATCGTGCAGAACGCGAGTGGGTTGGCAAAGCTGCGAAGAATGAAAGCAATACGGTCGCATTTGGGTCGACAAAAAACCTGATGCCCGCCGGCACACCGATCTTTGTCAATTGCCCATTTCCAACATTGGATGAAGATGCTGTTGATATGCAACCTGTTGAAATCGGACCATTTTGCGAAAAACCCTATAACGCCGCCTCTTTTTTTAACATATCTGGAATGAGTTATGGCGCCCTTTCAACACCTGCAGTTCGGGCCCTGTCTGCAGGCGCAAAAAAAGCAGGCTGCTGGATGAATACTGGCGAAGGCGGTCTGTCCCCCTACCATCTTGAAGGTGGCTGCGACATCGTCCTGCAAATTGGAACCGCTAAATATGGTGTACGCGATGACAATGGAAATTTGTGCGATAAAAAACTGAAAGAAGTTGCGGCCCACGAACAAGTCCGCATGTTCGAATTAAAAATGAGCCAAGGCGCAAAGCCCGGCAAGGGAGGAATACTACCTGCGATCAAGGTCACAGCCGAAATTTCTCACATTCGAGGTATCCCGGAAGGACAAGACTCGATTTCTCCAAACAGACATCCTGAAATCAATAATGTCGGTGAAATGCTGGACATGATTTCCCACATTCGCGACGTAACTGGAAAACCAACTGGATTTAAAGCTGTTGTTGGGGCGTTTGGTTGGTTGGAAGACTTATGTGAAGAAATACTGGCACGCGGTCCAAAATCCGCTCCTGACTTTATTACCATTGATAGCGGAGATGGCGGAACCGGGGCTGCCCCGATGCCGCTTATGGATAATGTCGGTTTGGTGATCAAAGAGTCGCTTCCGCTTGTCTCTGACATTCTCCATAAATACGGTCTTAGAAAACGAATTAGAATAATCGCTTCAGGAAAACTGGTGACGCCGTCAGAAGTCGCTTGGGCGCTCGCAACTGGCGCGGATTTCGTGACATCTGCGCGGGGGTTTATGTTTTCCCTTGGGTGTATCCAAGCCTTAAAATGTAACAAAAACACCTGCCCAACCGGGATTACAACACATAATAAACGACTTCAAAAAGGTTTAAACCCTGAAGACAAAGCCGTAAAAGTGGCGAATTACTGCTTGAATATGGTTCGGGAAGTGCAGGTTATTTCACATTCTTGCGGGGTAACGAGAGCGAGGCAAATGAGCCGAAAACATGTGCGCGTTGTTCAAAGTAATGGTCGAACAATTCCCATAAGCGACCTCTATCCCCGGCCAGAAGTTCTTCCTCAATATCAGGAAATCGCAAGATCGTTAGATGCAGAGATTAAGTGACGAACTGAACCCAGAATTGACAGCCAATTGTGCCGGTCTTTTACAAGCCGTCTTCGACAAAGAAAGAATTTTATCATGACTATAGCGAACCCAACGTCCATTGCTGAAAACAACCTAGAAACAACCAAAGCCTCCGATCTATTTGTTCAGGCGTTAGAGGCCGAAGGAGTTGAATATATCTTTGCTGTTCCGGGCGAAGAGAACCTGGATATGGTCGAGTCTTTACGAACATCAAAAATAAAACTGATCCTCAATCGTCATGAACAAGGCGCCGGGTTTATGGCCGCCACCTATGGACGCCTTACCGGTAAGGCTGGTGTCTGTATGGCAACCCTTGGCCCCGGCGCCACAAATTTTGCCACGCCTGCGGCCTACGCCCATTTGGGCGGCATGCCACTGATTATGGTTACCGGGCAGAAGCCAATTAAAAAATCTAAACAAGGTCAATTTCAGATCATTGATATTGTGAATTTATTTGCGCCAATTTGTAAAATGACGAAACAAATTGTGCATGGAAATACTATCCCATCTCTCGTTCGTGAAGCCTTTAGGTTAGCTGAAGAAGAGCGCCCTGGAGCCGTGTTACTAGAGTTACCTGAGGACATTGCAGAAGAGCAATGCGACGCCAAGATTATTCCAGCGCATACCCGTCATTACGCAGTCGCTGACGAGATTGTTCTCCGTGACGCCACCACGAAAATTCTAGACGCAAAAATGCCTTTGATACTCATTGGTGCTGGTGCGAACCGGAAAGACGTTCGGGGGGCTATCAGCAACTTGGTAAACACAACAGGCATTCCGTTTTTCAACACTCAAATGGGAAAAGGGGCGGTAGACGAAAGGTCTGATCTATTTATGGGAACAGCGGCGCTTTCCGATGGTGATTATCTGCATTGTGCCATTGAGCGATCCGATTTGATCATCAATATCGGTCATGATGTTGTGGAAAAACCGCCGTTTTTCATGGAAGATGGCGGTAAAACAGTTATTCACATCAACTATAAGTCCGCTCAAGTTGATGCCGTGTATTTTCCGCAAATCGAAGTGGTCGGTGATTTGGCCCGGTCTATTGACCGGCTGACAACCATGTTAGGTGGTAAAGTACCGTTTGATAACTCCTACTTTGAAACTGTTCGTCACGAGGTTGAGACCCACCTTGCAGAAGGTGCCGACGATCCGCGTTTTCCAATCATTCCTCAACGTTTTGTCAGTGACACCCGTAAAGTCATGGGTGACAAAGATATCATCGCTCTCGATAACGGAATGTATAAAATTTGGTATGCTCGAAATTACAAGGCGTACGAACCCAACACCGTTCTTTTGGACAATGCACTCGCCACCATGGGGGCAGGCCTGCCATCTGCAATGCTTGCCGCACTCCTCCACCCTGAACGCCGTGTTATGGCAATTTGCGGCGATGGCGGTTTCATGATGAATAGTCAGGAACTGGAAACTGCAGTGCGCCTAAAGTTGAACTTAGTTGTCACCGTTTTGAATGATAACTCCTACGGCATGATCCGTTGGAAACAAGCTGGCGCGGGTTTTGATGATTGGGGGTTGGAGTTTAATAATCCAGATTTTGTTCAATACGCCAACAGCTACGGTGCGACAGGTCATCGTGTTTCATCAACTGAGGATCTTGTGGCCACGTTTAATAAAGCCTTCGAAGCTGGCGGTGTCCATCTTGTGGAAGTACCTGTGGATTATTCTGAAAATCAGAAAGTGCTGATTGACGAACTGGCAGCAAAAGCGTGTTTGATATGACGGGCCCAGATAATATGCTGGAAGTCGTCAATCCGTTTGATCAAAAACCGATTGACGCTGTCATTCTTGCCGACTGGAATATGATTGATAATTGGCTCGAGACAGCCAACAATCTCCATAGAAATCGGGGTAATTGGCTACCGGCTTACAGACGGATAGACATCCTCAAAAAAACCATAAAAATTATGGAAAGCCGATCAGAACGGTTGGCTTTCCAAATAGCAAACGAAGGGGGAAAGCCACTAAAAGACGCACGTATTGAGGTCTCACGGGCAATCAATAGCGTAGAGCTTAGCATTGAAGAACTGTCACATTTGGCGGGAACTGAAGTGCCCATGGACCTAACCCAAGCCGGGGCAGAGCGAATGGCATTCACAACAAGAGAACCTATTGGTCCTGTTGTCGCGGTATCCGCTTTTAATCACCCATTGAACCTAATCGTCCATCAGGTGGTGCCCGCTTTGGCTACTGGATGCCCTGTATTGGTCAAACCCGCTGATGATACGCCCCTTTCTTGCAAGTCATTTCTAAATATCCTTTATGAGGCTGGCCTTCCAGAAGAGTGGTGCCGATTTGCGCCCTGCGATATTCCGACTGCTGAAAAAATGGTTACAGATCCCCGAGTAGCATTCTTCTCCTTTATTGGATCGTCAAAGGTTGGATGGATGTTACGCTCTAAACTCGCTCCTGGAACAAGATGCGCTTTGGAACATGGCGGTGCGGCACCTGTAATTATTGATGAAGATGCTGATAGACAGACAATGATACCAAACCTCCTAAAGGGAGGGTTTTATCATTCCGGTCAGGTTTGCGTTTCTGTTCAACGGATATTTGCCCCAAGATCACAAGCGGCTGACATAGCGGAAGAATTAGCGGCCGGGGCATCCGAACTAATCATTGGGAACGCCATTGCCCCTGAAACTGATTGCGGCCCCTTAATCCGGCCACGAGAAGTTACTCGAATAGCGAACTGGGTTGAAGAGGCCGTGTCTGGCGGCGCTGATATTATTGGAGGTGGAAAAAAATTGAGCGATACAACCTATGAGCCGACGGTATTATTAAACCCATCTCCTGACGCTCGCGTCTCCACATCTGAAATTTTTGGGCCTGTTGTTTGTGTGTACGAATACGAGACTATGGCTCAAGCTTTTGATCAAGCCAATGCACTTCCCTATGCATTTCAAAGCGCGGTTTTCACAAAGAACCTTGACGTGGCGATGCAGGCAATTCAGCAACTTGATGCATCAGCTGTAATGGTCAACGATCACACGGCATTTCGAGTGGACTGGATGCCGTTCGCTGGGCGTCGACAATCAGGTTATAATACAGGTGGTATTGGGCACACCATGCGGGACATGACACAAGAAAAAATGGCTGTCATCAAACTCTAAATTTAAACGTTGGAAGTCTGTAATTAGATTGTCCAAGAATATTTTTTTGCCTCGCTGACGAACGCCTGCACCGCAGGCGATCGTTGGTGTCCGGCAACTGTAACCATCTCAACTTTGCGGAGGAGTTCAGGCTCAGTAAGAGGACTGCATTGTAAACCTGGTACTGAAATTGAAAATTCTGGTATTAAGCAAATCCCCATTCCCTTCATCACCATATTTTGTATCCAATCTTCCCGCTCGCTTCGGTAGGGTACAGAAACCTCAACGTCTCTTTCTGCAAGCAGGTCAAAGAAAGAATTTCGAAATTCACAATTAAGACGATCTAGATACCGTTCTCCCGAGAGTTCGCTAACTGGAATTTTCTTCAAGGCACTAAAGCGATGATCTGGCGGAAATATTGCTACCATTCGCTCGTCATAAAGGGTCATCGTGTCAAACCGATCATGCAATTCCATAGGAAGGCCGAGCAAAGCACAGTCGAGATCACCGGACAGCAATCCGTTCGTCATATTGTGAGGAGTGACATCATAAATCGTTAAATCGATGCCCGGATGAATTAGCTGAAATTTTGAGAGAAAAGGAATGACCCTCCTCGGCCCAATGGTACACATAATCCCAACCCTCAAGGGTGCCTTTTCAAGATTAAGCAGTTTTTTGGCTGCAATAACGGCATTTTGCGTCGTTGTATCAACCTGACGAAGATGCTCCCGCATGACCTGCCCCAGGTCTGTGAGATGGGTCCGGTTTCGCTCTCGCCTGAATAGCGGGCCACCCAATTCTTCTTCTAGTTTTTTTATTGCACGCGTTAAAGCAGGCTGTGAAACATTGCACTGCGTTGCTGCATTTGTGAAATTCAACGTTTCAGCCGTAGCCAAAAAATAGCGAATTTGATGAAATTCCATGATCCCGCCTCACCATACCTATTGAGCATTGAATTGATAAAGTAACGGTATTTTTAATTATAGCAAGCTTCCGACATATTAGCTCACATAAGCACTCACTGTTCATCATTTACAACAGTCCAGCAACGGACTTTATTCAATTAACAAAGGAAGTTTCCCATGAACGCCCAAGCTCAAACTGTTAGAAACATCTCGGAAATTGGCGCTAATCTAAAGCTGTTGTCAGAAATTGGCATCCGTTACGCAATGGTAATTGTAATAGCTTGGTACGGCCTCCTCAAATTTACCGAATATGAGGCAAATGCAATTGCTGGCTTTGCAGTGAATTCACCTTTTCTTGCACCATTCCATGAAATCCTCGGCGTGAGAGCCTTCTCTGACGTTATTGGTGTCATCGAAGTTATCGCTGCCGCCCTATTAGCAATTCATACCTTCTCGCCCAAAGCGGGCGCTCTCGGCGGGGCATTGACTAGCGGTACGTTTATCATAACATTAAGTTTTATGTTCACGACACCCGGAATTTTTGAAGCCAGCGCAGGCGGCTTTCCGATCTTATCGGTCGTCCCTGGCGCATTTCTTCTTAAAGACTTGGTTTTACTGGCAGTCTCCGTTTGGTTACTGGCAACGAGCCTTCAGAATATTGAAACCTAAAACAGAAAACCAAGATCGAGCGCTATCAAACTACAGTTTTGGTAGCGCTCCCATCTATTTTAAAATCGAATTAAATTTCACTATTTACAAAGTTGGTTCAATTCAAATGAGAAAAAAAATCACTTTTCCAAAACCAATAATCGTTGCCAGTATATTTTCTTTGCTACTCATAATTTATATCTCCTCCGCACGGCCTGTTTCAGCTGATGACACCAACGGTTTTCAACTTTCCATACGTGAGAATGGTAAAGTGCATCTGCCGGATGTCGATTTTCAAAGAGATTGGACAGCCCTTGGCACTTGGGCCATTGCTGCAGACGAAGGTACGGTTGGCGCGGAAGGGTTCCACACAGTTTATACCCAGCCCAAATCTGTAACTGCCTTTCGAAAAACGGGTGAATTCCCTGACGGAACGATTTTAATTAAAGAGCTATACGAGGCAATAACGAATGAAATGACAACGGGCACTGTCAGTCGCGCTTCTAAAATTACAGGATGGTTCGTGATGGTAAAGGATTTAAATAATCGCTATCCAGACAATCAATCCTGGGGCGACGGATGGGCATGGGCTCAGTTTGATTCAAGTGACAGAAAAAACTCGATCTCTACTAACTATAAGGACGATTGTCTAAGCTGTCATGAGCCGGTGAAGAATTCGGATTGGGTGTACGTAGAAGGTTATCCTATATTAAGGAATGACTGAGAAATTGGTTTCTTTACTTCCGTAACGTTTTGGTTAAATAAACTTTCCACGATTGCGGAATAAACGCCACGTCCATATGCATTGCGGGGCCATTCAGCGTTTAAATTTCTACAGAGTGCGCCCAAAACTACTTACATCCGCATTTCTTTAATGTGTTAGACCCGATCAGGAAATTATTTTATCATATCATCATGCCCCTATTTATCCTCACAATCGGCTTAGCTATAATCATAGGGTTCTCCGCTCACCGCGCGAGCTTATGTTCAGTAAGCGCTGTCGAAGAGATAATTTCGACGCGGCGCGCATATATGCTGGCAAGCTTTGCAAAAGCATCAGTTTGGGTCGCAGGCATTGCATTGATATTTACTGAAGTTTTTTCATTGAAACCAGCTCAGATAGACGGATGGGAATTTTCAACATATACGATTTGGGGAGGCTTACTGTTTGGAGTTGGTGCGGCTCTTAACGGCGGCTGCGCGGTCTCCACCTTAACCCGCCTTGGCAACGGCAATTTGGGGAAACTTCTAACCCTATTTGGCTTCTTTTCAGGGGCAATTCTAATTGACCTTATGAAATCAAAAGGGTGGGCATCATCTCCAAATTCAAGCCAAACGATTTTGGGACAGAGCCACGCATGGAAAATTTGGCTTACAGGCGGGGTTGCACTGTGGATGTGCTGGGAAACAACCCGGTTAGTCCGCTTTCGATTGAAGACGCCTATCTTCAAGAGGATTTTCGCATCACGGTATAAATTATCCAGCGCGGCCTTCATTATTGGCGTTTGCAATGGCGTTCTTTTTTTCATTTATGGGATTTGGGTACACACAAGGTTATTGGCAGAGACTGCGCAATACTTAGTTTTGGATACTCCTAAGCCAGATACTTTGTTGTGGATTTTATTCGCCTCATTGCTCTTGGGGATAACAATATCAGCGCTGCAGTCTCGGAGATTTGAATTTAGATGGCGCCCGGAAAAAAGATGGTTTCTATATTCTGGGGGCGGTTTATTGATGGGGATCGGTGGTTCAATGATACCCGGTGGTAATGACGTCATTTGGTTGAACGCATTACCATCCTTATCCTTACATGGTGTCCCTGCAATTCTATCTATCTTAACAGGGATAGCCGCGGCGCTATTGACACTTCGTCTTATGGGTCAAGATATACAACTAATGGACTGCCAAGAAGATATATGCAAAGTTACACACACCTCCTAACGGCAGTCCAAATGTTAATTTATGTTTAAAGTAAGTTTTTCACATCAGATGAAAATGTAGGGTATGCAAACATATCTTCTTTTAACTCAGTTGCTGTGATGCCGTGACGCATGGCTAGTGCGAACAAATGGATAAGTTCTTCACCCTTATGCCCAACCATATGTGCGCCAAGGATTTTATCTGACTTGGCATCAACAATTACTTTTGCCCAAGCGACTGTTTCCGCGTAACTTTTACTTGAAAACCACCCTGTCATGTCACTGGTCGAGATTTTTACATCTAGATTTTGAGCCGTAGCTTCCTTCTCTGTTATACCCAAACTACTGAGTGCAGGAACCGTATAAACACATGTTGGAATAACTTCGTAATCAGGTTTTTGTGTTGCGCCATTGACAATATTATTGCCAACAACTTTGCCTTCATATGTTGCTATGGGAGACAACTGTGGTGACGTAACAAGACAATCACCACAAACCCACACCGACGGATTTGAAGTAGAGCGTAAAAATTCATCCGTCTTAATCGCGATCCTATCATGAGCAACATTCGCAGCATCAAGGTTGAGTGTATCAACGTTAGCAACCCGACCAGCGCCGTTTATTATTTTATCTGCCATAGAGGTAATTTCCTTGCCCTCGTGCTCATAGGTAACACTAAGACGATCTCCCGATCTTTGGATTTCCTTAACAGTTACGCTGGTTTTTAACGTTATTCCAATACGTTCACTCTCTGTCCGGATAGCAGCGACGGCACCACTTTCAATACGCGGCAGTAGTTGCGGCATAACTTCCAAAATCGTAACTTTAGTACCAGCGCGTGCATACACATGACTAAATTCCATCGCAATCACGCCACCACCAATAAAGATGACTTCTGTGGGTTGCTCTTCATCAGAAAGCACTTCATCAGAGGTGATCAACAATTCTGCCCCTGGTATCGCCAGTGGCCGGGTTTTGGAGCCCGTTGCAATCACAATATTGTCAGCCTCCAAGACTTCGCCGTTCACTTCAACAGAGTTAGGGCCGACAAATTTTGCAGATCCCCGATAGATGTCACCTCTTTTTTCAGCGACCCCAGTCATTGCGTCCGGAATAAAACTGATCATGCCCTTCTCTCGTTGAATTAACTTAGTCCAATTGAGTTTTGCTTTACCGACTTCAATTTCATGGACCCCAGCCATTTCAATTTCATGAAGGGAGTGTGCCGCAGCAACTAAAACCTTTTTCGGAGTACATCCTCTATTGGGACAGGTTCCACCGAAATCCCGTTCCTCAATAAAGGCGATGGTTTTATTGGCCTCATTTGCGACAGACGACACGCCGAACCCAGCATTGCCACCACCTAATATAATAATGTCATACTTTTTTGTCATTGAGATGCTCTCGCTTTGAAATAATTGGGGTAAGCCAGTCTGCCCCTTCCTATTTAACTATGTAGAAATATGAGCGGCGTATCCAATACCCAATGACTATGGTTTTAATGCTTCCCTCCCCAGCATTCTCAATGACAGGACGACAACTATGCAAACAAAAGCTAACGGCACTAAAGAATGACCGATGTCTGTTTTGGGATTTATGACACCAATTTATCCTCGATCAATCTGGTTTTAATAGATCGTTACGGCCCCAACTATTGCGCCGGCAGCAACCATGGAGAGCCAGGTTATTTGTTCTTCGAACACAAGCACTCCAATGGGTGTCGCGAAAATCATAGATATGTAGTTTGCGAACGAAAACTAGGTGGCCCGTAGTCATGTGCGATTTTCAAATATACCAAGAATGCCAACCCAAATCAGGCTTGTGTCACCCGATGAGGTTATCCGTGCAGTGTCCCATAAGATGACCATGGCCCCGGCAAAGCCAAGCGCAACTGACATAACCGGAACCACACCAAGGGTTTCATGGCCGACAGCTGTAGATATGATTAGAGTGATTACCGGCATGGTCGTAATGATGACGCCAAAAACGAACACCGGCAGCCTTGATGCAAGGTAGCCGAATACTCCAAAGCAGCCCAAATAATTCAAGTAAACCGACTTTTAACATTGCTCATCCTTCATTGATTCACTGACGATCAATCTGATAGGTATCAGCCAACAAGCGCAGTAAAAGCAGCAGTTCCAATCAATGCACCCAATAAGATTTCGCCTCAAACGAGAAATCTTATTGGGTGCTATTCTTTTTACATTGTTGTTTGTATATAGCTACGCTTTTACCAGTAACCAATTCACATATTATTTAGTACAAATGTATACGTGGAAAGCTTTTTTATAGGAAAAATTGGTAGCGGAGGAGGGACTCGAACCCCCGACACGCGGATTATGATTCCGCTGCTCTAACCAGCTGAGCTACTCCGCCACACAAAGAGCGGCCGCTGTTTGGGCCGTGTGGAGCCCGGTTTTTAGGAGTTTTTGACGAAACTGTCAAGCGAGGAAATTAAAATATTTAATCGCAAATGTATGACCTTGGTCAATGGCCCGCGATATGGGTTAAAACGAAGAGATTGATCGCAGGTCAAACAATTCCAACTCATTCTTTTTCTTAAGATTAATCCTTCCACCCTCATTGGAAACTGTCGTTTTTATCTGGCTACGAGATGTGACGGACCACACCGACAATAACCTTTCAATATTTGGAAAGTCGCATAGAATACAAATGTTAAATAGTCTTTACGTGCCAAAAAAAAGGATGGCTGAATAAATATGACGGACACGAAAGATTTCTTCCAAGATTTGCCGGCTCTCTCTGATTTTGGGGAAGTCACCAACCGTGCAAACTATAGCTCCCTCCCTGATGATTGGTTTTTGATCCTGACGGATGTAAAAGGATCAACCCAAGCCATTCGCGATGGTCATTATAAAAATGTCAATATGGTCGGCGCCGCCTGCATCATGGGGATCCTTAATATCGCCGGTGACATTGATATTCCCTATGTCTTTGGCGGTGATGGCGCCACGCTTGCCATTCCGCCGGATTTGCAGGAAACGGCCATTGAAACGCTTGTGGAAATTCGCGCACTCGCAGCCGAAAGCCTCGATCTAAATTTGCGCATTGGCGTCGTTCCTATTACTGCTATTAACGAGCTTGGGTTGTCAGCGGATGTATTGAAATATGAGATAAGCGATGGCTTGTACCTTGCTATGTTTTCCGGCGGCGGGTTAATGGAGGCTGATAAACTTTTAAAAGACGATAGCAGCCAGAACCCATACGTTATTCCCCTCTCCCGTAACCCCAATGGCCCACCAGATCTTGATGGACTTTCTTGCAGATGGGAGCCCCTTTCCAGTCGAAATGGCAAAATTGTCAGCCTTTTGGTAAATGCCCCCTATGGCAGCACCGAAGAGAAAACACAGATTTATGACACCGTTCTGAGTGAACTCATGAAAATATTGGGAAAAGAGGTTGAGAAATTTCGCCCCAATAGCAACAAGAACCTTGTTTTTAGATGGCCCCCGCGCGGGTTATGGACAGAGGCAAAGCTCTCCGCTGCAGGGAAAAGCGTTCTGAAAACTTATTTGAAACTGTGCTGGGAAAGCCTCATTCAATTTGTTCTTGAGAAAACCGGAAAGAAAGCGGGAAGCTATGATGCACCCGTGTACCGAAAAGAACTTCTCGCCAATACCGACTTTCAAAGATTTGACGATATGATCCGGCTGGTCTTGGATTGCAAGCTGGAGCAAATTGATGAAATTCAGACGCTTTTACAAACATATCATGAAAACCGACAAGTTGCCTACGGCGTGCACCTATCAGAAACCGCGTTGATGACCTGCCTTGTGTTTAATCTTGCAGAAGGAGCGCATCTTCATTTCGTGGACGGCGGAGATGGCGGTTTTGCATTTGCCGCAACGCAAATGAAACAACAACTAGCAGACCTTGCAACTACACAATAACCGGAGCTTCTGTACCAGCAATCCAGCCACCACCCAAAAGCCGATCGCCATCATACATAACGCAAGCCTGCCCCGGTGACACGCCACCCTCAGGGTTATCCAAATGGACCTCAGCCCAATTATTAGCCGCGCCGTACACTGTTGCCTGCAAAGGTTCCTGAGTTGACCGAACTTTTACGGAAACTTTGGATCCTTCGACGCTCAGCGCAGTGTCCCCAATCCAGTTCATCTCTCGCAAAGTCACTTTTGAGATTTGCAACGCTTCTGGCGGTCCAACGACAACTTTATTGCCAGTAGGATCGAGACGCACCACATACAGAGGCGAACCTGTCGCAATTCCAAGGCCGCGCCGCTGACCAATGGTATAATTAATAATGCCATTGTGACGGCCCATGACATTGCCTGCGAGATCAACGATATCGCCTTCACGCCCAGCGCCCGGCCGAATTCTTTCAATTACACTTGCGTAATTTCCATTAGGAACAAAACAGATGTCTTGGCTTTCAGGTTTCGCAGCCACCGCCAAATTGTATTTATCCGCAAGTGCTCGCGTCTCGTCTTTGGTTAATCCGCCGAGGGGAAACCGTAGAAAATCGGCTTGATCTTGCGTTGTCGCAAACAAGAAATAGCTCTGATCTTTGATGGAATTGGCGCCGCGATAAAGACGCGCGCCGGTCTCTCCGCCTTCTCTGCGAATATAATGGCCCGTTGCCATGGCGACAGCGCCAAGATCTTTGGATGTTTCCAGTAAATCTCTGAATTTAACGGTTTGATTGCACCGCACGCAAGGGACAGGTGTTTCACCGCGCAAATAACTGTCGGCAAACTCTTCCATGACGCTATCTTGGAAGCGGTTTTCATAATCTAGGACGTAATGCGGTATACCAATGGCTTCAGCAACGCGGCGGGCATCGTGAATATCTTGGCCTGCGCAACAGGCCCCTTTTTTCTGCACCGCAACACCGTGATCATAAAGCTGCAACGTAATACCAACTACGTCGTAGCCTTGATCTTTCAACAATGCAGCCGTAACCGAACTATCGACGCCGCCAGACATGGCAACAACGATACGGGTATCTTCGGGTGCTGTACTAAAACCTAATGAATTCATGGCGCGCAATATAAGCCCGATTGCAGGGGATGCAACCTTTTCAAGCTCTCAGTCTGACGGTAATCACAAAAATGCGATATTTCCTGCCATTTTTAGAGGAAATTCAGCAGACTGATTCTATTAATTTGACTTAAAACGTTGTAAGACGCTTCAAGCGCGAAGTTCGCTTGATTGAGATTCCCAATGGCTTCCGCGGAATCAATATCTTCTATATTGCTGATAAAAATTTCTGCCTGATCAATTTGAACCTCAAGACTGACAACGGTTTCTGCAACGACCTTCTGGTTTAGACCGTTCTCTCCGCGAAACTCATTTAGATCTCGGACCAACAATTCCAAATTTTCAATTTCAGCAATCAAAAATGCCTGATCTTCTATGCTAAGCGGTGTTGTTACCGGCCCAGCTGGCCCTGTTGGTATGGGCGCAGTTGTTGGAATTGTGCCCGCTTGCCAAAGTGTAATTCTCTGGATCGCCGTCATAATTTCCAAACTGACTTCGTCAGCAAGTATGCCTGTTTCCAGGGTTCTGTTTTCATCGATGCGGGTAACGCGCTTTAAGGTGTCGTTATCGAAAATATCGGTTGGCGGTTCCAGTGCAGTTAGCAAATCACTCATATCGGTGATGTTGATGGGCGCCGTTTCCTTTTTTGACCCTGCGAACATATATCCTTCGGAATTTTGGCTATTCATGAACCCAAGAACAGCTTCGAAAGCGCCTTCGACAGCTCCCTCAAAACCCAACGCTGAAGATGCATTAATTGCCCCCATAACTGCTTCTTTTAAATCAGTCGCGGCATTTTCCATACCGCCAAGCGCTTGATCATAATTTGCTAAAGTCGATTGAACGATATTGTCGTTTTCTTTGTGTTGCTCTAGCCTAGCAAGAAGTGATTTTGCACCTGTCAGACTTGCTGTATCTTGATAGATGTCTTTATAGAATTCGGCCACATGTCCAGTTGTTACTTGTCGTTGCGTATCAACAACTTTCACCTGGCTATTGAGCATCCCCTGAATCTGGTTCTGGGTTTGCTGCATTGTTGAAACTCTGCTCATGACTTGTCTCCTACTTTCTACGTCTTATACGATATTTAACAGGATATCGTACATGTCCCGTGCGGTCGTAATAACGCGGGCAGCTGCGTTATAAGAATTTTGATAAACAATAAGGTTAGCTAATTCCTCATCCATATTCACGCCAGCGTCTTCCAAATATTTATTTGTAAGAACACCGGAAAGTGCTGACCTATCAGCTTGTAGACTTTCAGATCTTGCGGCGTCCAGGCCCGATTTTGCCAAAATTTGCGCGGCATATTCGCTTAGCGTCACGGTTGATCCAGGCAAGCCGCCAACAGTACCAAAGTCAGATGCCTGAGACGTCAAATTTTGAAATGCAAGTGCTCCCCTATTATCGGAAAGGCTAAGCGCTGGTGTACCCGTCCCGTTAATGTTTGCAAGTGCCATCATCATAGGTGAAGCCAAAATGTCAGCTCTCACAACGAAATCCACACCTTGATCACTTGGGTAACTCAGGCCCAACCCAAACATTTCCGAGGACGATAACCCGGTGCCGCCGCGATCACTTGTATCATTGGTGACATGAACGGAATAATCATCATACCCAGTAGCGCTTGTAATCTCGATCGCGCCATCACTGGTTAATGACGCTGTAGCTGCGGTCCCTAGTCCTGTATTTAGCTCGGCAATAACGTCTGCCATCGTGCCACCAATAGCACCAAAATCAACTGTAAACGATGCTTGAACTTCTCCGTTCGGTCCTCGAAATTCAAAATCAGTTGTCCCCGTAAAAGAATGACTGTCGGTGGTCAGCAGACCAGTATCAAAATTAGTCTCGGTTTGCGCTTCGACCAAATCATTCATGCCGAAGAAATGAGAGAAACCCTTATCGCCGCGGAGGGCGGGTAATGTGGCATCTTGCTCAATTCCAATACCCGTTGACCCCGCAGGCGCTGTCATTGTCATTGCACCATTCGTGAGGGTCAACGTTCCAGCGCCCAGCGCTCCGTTCACCTCGGTCATCACATCATCTACTGAAACCGTACCCACGGCATCAAAATCCACTGTGTATGACGCAACTACGTCGTCATTTGCATCAAAACTATAAAAGGTCGCCTGCCCCGTGAAGCCATGCGGGTCAGTTGAAACAACACCGGTATTGTGACCTTCAAGTAAAGAGGGAGGCGGCACGGCAGTATTTGCATTGTGGACTGCATTTAATTGCTCTGCAGTTTCGCCCGCTAAGCTTCCGATTTGTGCAGCCAGTCCCGGCAACTCTATATTTCGCATATCAAGCCAGCCGCGTAGAGAACCACTCGTTAATTCAGGGTCTAATGGGAGGCCAGTTGACGCAGTGGTCTGCGTTGATGTGTCATAGACATTAAGGGATATTTGATTGAAAATGGTTTCAGAAGATACCGTCGCCGCAGCGGAGTACACCAACTGGCGCGGCGTGAAGTCCAGAAGTTGTTGACCGGCATTTGTGACAACTGCAATAGAATTATTGCCTTGCTGATACGTTTTGATGTCCATGATCTCTGAGATTTCAGCAAGCGCCTGATCTCGTTTATCTTCCAGCTCTCCTGTTGGCTGCTCACTAATTGTCGCAGAAGAGATTTCTATATTAAGCTCATAAATCCGCAATATCGCTTCGTTTACAGTGTCTATTTCCGTGGCTATGTGATTATCCGCATCTTTTCTTAAACCTTGGATTTGGGTTAGCAGTCGATTTGTTTCGATACCAAAATTGGAGATTTCTGTTAGGGCTGCAGTTCGGGAAACAGATAAAGTCGGATCAACTGTTAGCGCCGCCAACGTCGTGTGGATACTATCCATTTTTCCGGTCAAAGAAGTGTTGGCACTTGGGTCTCCCATCAATGCCTGCAGCTTATCATATATATCGGACATTGCGGCATATTGCTCAGTACTTGCAGTGGCTAATCTGAGCTCTTTTAAAACGAATTCATCGGTGACCCGGCGAATATTTTCAATTTCAACTCCGGCGCCACTTCCGCCAAGGACAATCGTGCTATACTCAACGACTTTTCGGGCGTAGCCTTCGGTCTGAACATTCGCGATGTTATTTGCTGTCGTATTAAGAGCCTCTTGATGGCTCAACATTCCAGTGACACCTGAATTCATAATTGCGTTTAAGCTCATTTCACATCTCCTAGCGACTGACCGTTTAGCCGTTCAACGGAACAATTGACCGAGTTGAATTTGCAGTTTGCGCCCTTATCGGTAGAATTTTCCGACCCCACTTTTTTGATGGAATCACAAACAACCATTTGTTTAATAAGATGTATTCTCATTTTAAATCCTATACCCCACCGACATACCAATAGTGAGCCAACTGCATTTCACGCTTATCTATGCAATCAAAGTGCCAATTCATACTAAAGCCCAATTTTCTTCGTTCTCAACCAAATAGATGATAAAAATGCGGCGCTCCTAGCATGACCAAATTTTCGGTTAATTCTCACCGAATTGCCCCGGCATAATCGTCCTTATATCGGGAATATTTTTCCGGATAGGGAATAAATTGCTTCCTTCAAAAATTATCGAAATCATGTTCAAAACGTTGTTTTCAAGTGATTTTTAAAGACATCAAAAAACTGGCCCGCCTTTTGCTTAGATAGAAGCGAGAATTCACATGATGGTGAAATATTTCGGAAGTGAGCGGTAAGATGGACGTAACACAATCAAACAACACTAAAGACAGCGCCTTCACCTGGAACGCTAATTATAAAAGCGATCGTTCAGATGATTTTGCGCTTCATTTAGTGGAGCAGGACAATGATGTTGAACCTTATGAACGAGCTTCAAATGAGCATTCGTCTGATGATGATCCAGTCCGTGAAAGCAGATCGGACGAACGATCTGAAGATGAGACAAGATCGGACTCCCAAGACAGTTCCAATGATATTGTAACACCACAAGATCAGATTGACCCGTTGACGCTCCTACCTTTCAAGAGCGACGAGGTCGCCGCGAAGGTCATTTCTACGGTCGCCAACCCTCAATCCACAGCAACCACTCCCACACAATCCTCAAGGGAGGGAAGCAATCCAACGACAACTGACAAGTCGTTAGCAGCAACTTCGGCCGTCGATACCCCAAAGAATGGCGCACAGGCAACGACACAAGCCATCCATGGAAACAATCAAATGGCTTCGGATGCTCCAGCGCAGCAAGCCGCAGTTCAGCCAAAAAATGAGATCCCTGTCACGGCGCTTCCTAAAACAGCAGAGGCAGCCGTAACGTCAAATGCCGCAACCACTACAAGTGCAGCAACTTCCGCCGTACAAAAAGACACTAAACCATCCACCCCAGCTAATACGGATGTGTCCAGCACAACCAAAACCGATGTGGCAAGCACAGACGCCCAGAAGGGCCCAATTGCTGCACAGCAGATTGATAACCAGCCAGTAAAGTCGACGGGAACACAAACGGCCCTTGAGAAAATGCGCTTTGACGAAATGGCTAGCGTTTCCGAAAAAGAAGTTCTGTCCGCAAAAATATCTGAAATGCTTGGAAATGCTAAGGGGAAAATCTCTCTCGCCTCTTCAGGCAAAAAGGCAAGTTCGGCTAGCTCGCCAACCATGTTAAGTGGCGCCAACATCGCAGAAGCAGCAACACCACAACCAAAAGCAACGACGGCGATGGCCACAGTTACCCAGTTTACTGGACAAGCTGATTTGCCAATAATAGTGCCAAATGGCGGTCTCGCGTCTTCATTATTAATGCCCGCGACTACTGGTGATCCAGCCCTTAGCGCAAATTCAGGGCTTACTGGAGGTGCCATAAGCGGCATCGATTCTACCGCTTCCAACTCCGCAAGTCAGGCAACCATGGCAAGCCGAGCATCTGCACAAGCTGGCAGCCCTGCAGAACAAGTTTCTTCGCAAATTTCAACAGCAGGTAAAGACGGCGTTGACCGCATCAAAGTGCAGCTAAGTCCCGCCGAACTTGGACGTGTTGAAATCAAACTTGAAATTAGTAGTGACGGACGTGTACTTGCGGCTATTTCTGCAGACAATCAGGAAAGTCTTGATTTATTGAAACAAGACTCTCGTCAGTTGGAGCAAGCCCTCAAAGATGCCGGATTTGATACTGGATCTGACAGTCTGAGTTTTAGTCTTAATCAGGGTCAGGGCGATCAAGAAAATTCGGGTGAGCCAGCAACTGCAAATCTAGCTTCCGAAGACGAAGAAGTCTCACAAGTAGATCTTGCCAATATGGAAGCAGCTTACGGCGTTTCTAATAACGGAAATCTGGACATTCAGGTGTGATTGACCAACAAGGATTAAAATAATGAACATTGATGAAGCTAATGCAGCTTACTATTTAGACGATTCAAAGGCATCGCAGGCAGGGGTCACACTTGCGGACAATTTCGATGACTTTTTGACAATGTTGACAACACAACTGGCCAACCAGGACCCATTGAACCCAACTGACTCCAACGAGTTTACGAGCCAATTGGTGTCCTTCACCCAAGTTGAACAATCCATCGCGACCAACCAAAACTTGGAAGCACTCATCCAATTACAAAGTATTAGCCAGCAAAACAACGAAGCGACAGTGCTTTTGACTTATCTTGGGAAAATTGTCGGAACGGACTTAAACATTGCCAAATTGGAAGATGAGCAAGCAACTTGGAAATTGGATTTTGCCGCCTCACCCGACAACGTCACGTATGACATTTACGATTCAACTGGCAATAAAGTTCATACAATCACACAGACGACATCTCAGCCTGAAGGTGAATTTGAATTCACGTGGGATGGCAGCCTTGACAACGGCGGCCAAGCTCCAGAAGGCGCCTATTACCTTGTTGCTAACGCAGAGACTAGTGGCGGCAGCCTGGTAAACGTGACCTATAGTTTTGAAGGTCTCGCCGAAACAGTAGAAACAGTAAATGGCGTACCTGTATTGATGGTGGACGGCTTAGCCTTAGGGTTGGGTAACATCACAATGGTCAAACTCGCCGATTCAACCAATTCAGCCGCGTCAACAGACACAGCTGAGACGACAGATTCAACAGACTCAGCTGAGTCGACTGATTCAACAGATGACCCTGCCTAAAACAGGTTCGTAGCCCGTGTTTGCCGTTTTGCAAGTGCGGTTAATAAAAGGAGTATTATCATGAGTCTTACCGCAGCAATGTTTTCAGGGGTTTCGGGTCTCGCAGCCCAGTCCATGTCAATGGGCATGATCTCTGACAACATCTCGAACAGTAGTACGGTTGGTTATAAAGATACCAATGCGGTGTTCTCTACCTTGGTGACCGAGACCACCACCGACACCACATATTCACCGGGCGGTGTTATTGTTCACCCAAGACAACAAGTTGACAAACAAGGCTTGATTACCGCATCAACCTCGGACACACATATGGCCATCGCTGGCGACGGTTTCTTCGTCGTCAATACATTGGCAGATCCAACTCAATCTGGCGGCAACTATCTCTTCACGCGCGCTGGAACTTTTGAGCCTGACTCAGAAGGTCGCTTGAGAAATGCTGCGGGTTACTATCTGCAAGGG
>CAJXWA010000040.1 GCA_913062525.1 uncultured Alphaproteobacteria bacterium
CAAGAAACTGACAGGATTTTAAAGGCTGAAACTGATAAGAAACTCTCCTATCTGTCTGGTATTATGACGAATTTTGAGAAAGTAATTGGTGAAGTTACTCTTGGCGTATCCGGAGAGGCTAAGCAACTTGAAATGTCATCGCTTTCAATGACGGCGGTGGCGGAACGGACTAATTCCCAAACTCAACATGGGGTTCTGGCATCTGAAGAAGCGTCATTAAATGTTCAGATGGTCGTAACAGCAGCGGAGCAACTCGCGGCATCAGTGACCGAAATAAGTCATCAAACGGCGTTATCTTCCAAAGTGGCGAAGGAAGCTGTTACTGAAGCCCAACGTAGCCATCAAGCAGTCCAAGGCCTCGTGGAGTCTGCAAAGAATATAAACGAGGTTTTGGGTCTCATTGCGGACATTGCAGCGCAAACGAACCTTCTCGCCCTAAATGCAACAATCGAAGCTGCACGGGCAGGTGAGGCTGGTAAAGGATTTGCCGTTGTTGCCACAGAAGTAAAGAATTTGGCAGAACAAACAGCTAGAGCAACTGAGCAAATTGGACAACAAATTGCTGACATACAGGATTCAACTGAAAGTGCAGCATCTTCCATCGAAGGGATTAGTGCAACGATCAGTCGTATTGATGATATTACAGGAAGCATTTCGTCAGCAGTAGAAGAACAATCTGCTGCAACCTCTGATATCGCCCATAACATTGAACAGGCCTCAAGAGGGACGAAAAAAGTGCATAACTCAATTGTTATTGTGACTGAAGGGGCGAGTGAGACGGAAGCCGCTGCAAGCGAAATCCTTGCTGCAGCTTCAAGTCTATCTAGTCAATCCACAGCCTTAAACAAGGAAGTGAACACCTTTTTGGAAAACGTCCGGAAAAGCGCTTAGTTAGCCGGAATTAATGGCGGAGATTATCATTTCAAGAGCAGTAACAATGGTTGCAAGGCGGACTTCGTCGCGGCCAATATCACCGTAATCCATTTGGCGATGCTCAAATACTCCGTCCCTTGTTGCCGTCGCAAGATGGACGCGGCCACCAGGTTTGTCTGCTGTGCCGCCGGGGCCAGCTATACCTGTAACGGCAACGGCCACATGGGATGATGAGTGCGCAATGGCGCCAAGTGCCATTTCTCGAGCAGTCTCTTCTGAGACCGCACCAACGGCACGGAGGGTTTCTGATTTAACTCCGAGAATCTGCATTTTGGCTTTGTTTGTGTATGTTATGAAACCACGGTCGACGGCAGCGGACGATCCCGCCACATCTGTTAGGGCGCCACCGATCAAGCCGCCGGTGCAACTTTCAGCGGTTGCCACATACCATTCTTTTGAACTCGCTGATTTGATAACGTCAGCCGCTAGGGTCGCAATATTGTGGGGTAAAATACTCATGGTAAGGCCTCTATTATTATTATTAGGACGCCAAGGGCGACTAGGCCCGCCAAAATGTCGTCAATCATCACACCGAACGCGCCTTTTACATTTTGATCGAGCCAGCTTATGGGGAAGGGTTTCCAAATATCAAACAGACGGAACAATGCAAAACCCAAGAGATAGAGAAGCGGGTTCGTGCCAGCGACTAACAAGGGAATCCATTGCCCCGCAACTTCGTCGATTACGACTTCGCCGGGATCTGATTTGCCAGATCGCGTCACATAGACGTGGGTTGACCATACCCCTATGCAGAATACTACGATAATACCTTCCAGAAGAAGGAGCTGACCGCCAAAATGGAGAAGGAGAAACCCAAAGGGTAGGGCTGCCAATGATCCCATTGTGCCGGGGGCTTTGGGACTTAGACCGGTCCAGAACCAAGTTGAAAGGATAACTGCCGGATGAGCGTTTGAAATACCTTTAGGTTTACTCATTCAGGAAGCCTAACTGTTGCGATGGCTTGGGCGGCTATGCCTTCGCCGCGTCCAGTAAAACCTAGTCGTTCGGTTGTTGTGCCTTTCACGGAAACACGGGTCTCATCGATTTTAAGAATATCTGCAATACGCGCAGTCATAGCAGCGCGATGCGGGCCGATCTTTGGCGCCTCGCAAATGATAGTTAGATCCACATTGCTAATTTTTCCGCCAAGTTCAGCGACGAGCTGGGCTGCATGACTTAAAAACCGGTCAGACGAGACGCCCTTCCATGTATCATCAGAGGGCGGGAAGTGCGTTCCGATGTCACCAGCACCAATGGCCCCAAGAACGGCATCGGTCAGCGCGTGAAGAGCGACATCTGCGTCTGAATGCCCCTTTAATCCCTTGTCATAGGGAATATTGACGCCACCAAGCCACATATCGCTATGGATATCAAAACTGTGAACATCAAAGCCGAGGCCCGTTCTAATATCAGTGAGTGCGTTTGCACGGATCATTTCAATATCTTCAAAAGTTGTTATTTTTTTGTTTTCAAGGGAGCCCATTACCCAAAACACCGGAATTCCAACACGTTCAGCGAGGGCAATATCATCGGTAACAGGTATTTCGCTTAACGTTCGATGGGCGGCGAGAATTGTTTTGAACTCGAAACATTGAGGGGTCTGTGCGGCAACGATGTTGTTTCGGTCCAATGTAGTTTCCACCACTCCGCCATTAATCCGCTTAAGAGTGTCAACAGTGGGAAGGGCCGGTAACACGGCATCATGCGTGTTTAAGGCGTGTAGGCAGCGGTCAATGACCCCACTACTTACAAAAGGTCTGGCTGCATCGTGAATGAGTACTTTTGATGGATTTTGTTCGGCAATAGCCTCAAGCCCAGCATGAACGCTTTGTTGGCGAGCCTCCCCGCCCGCTATCCAAGGAAGGATATCAAGTCCCTTTATGGAGTGTTCATATAGATCAACGTCATCGGGATTGATAATAACCTGAATTTTATCTATGGCTGGATGTTGCGTAAATGCCATAACGGATTTACGAAGGATCGTTTCTGACCCCAAAGACAAATATTGCTTTGGGTAGTCAAGTCCGGTTCGGCTTCCGCTTCCCGCGGCAACGATGAGGGCGATTACTGTCATGGCGTGACATTAAGGGGGGGAGCGACAGGGTTCAATAAAAATACGAATAAGATCGTTTATTACTATTGCGCTGCAGCAATTCATTGACTAAAATGCACAAAAGTTAGCCATTATCAAGTCTGCACAAAAAATGACCATTTGTATCGGTGACATAACTCTGGATATGCCAGTATTGCTCGCGCCCATGGCCGGGATAACGGATCTGCCATTTCGCAGGATCGTCTCTCGTTTTGGTGCAGGCCTCGTGTTTTCTGAGATGGTTGCTAGTAAGGCCATGGTGCAAGAAACCAGAAGATCCCTGCGAATTGTCAAAACAGATGCGCAAGATGATCATATCATGGCTGTGCAGCTTGCAGGTTGCGATCCTGATATTATGGCAGAAGCCGCGCGGCTGAACGAGGATATGGGAGCGCGAATTATAGATATCAATATGGGCTGCCCGGTTAAAAAGGTGACGTCGGGGCAGGCGGGATCCAGTTTGATGAAAGATTTGGATCATGCTGGTAAGATATTACGGGCAACAGTTGATGCGGTTCAAATTCCAGTAACGTTAAAAATGCGAACAGGTTGGGATGATGATAGTCGGAACGCGCCGGAGCTTGCCAAAATAGCAGAAGATGCTGGCATTAAAATGCTGACAGTCCACGGCCGAACCCGCTGCCAGTTTTTTAAAGGTGACGCCGATTGGTCCTTTATACGAAAAGTAAAAGAAGCGGTTAGTCTTCCCGTGATTGCAAATGGTGATATTCAAACTGTCGAGAACGCCAAAAGCGCTTTGGAGCAATCAGGCGCCGATGGTGTGATGGTTGGCCGGGGGGCTTATGGTCGTCCTTGGTTTGTCTCACAAGTGGCGCGCTACTTGAAAGATGGAACGGTTGAGTCTGATCCAGATTTTGAACAGCAAAAAGAAATTGTTCTTGAGCATTATCAAGGTCTTATTGATCTTTATGGGGAACGTGCTGGAACACGTGTCGCCCGTAAACACCTCAGTTGGTATTCAGAACGTATAGAGGGTGGCAAAGACTTCCGGCGCCGGATTATTCGGATGGATGACTGGCAGCAAGTTAGAGAAGAAATTAAAAATTTCTATGAAACCCGACCTGAACAACAAGGGGCTGCGTAAAATGAGTGAGACTATGCCAAACCCGTTGAATATTTTGTCTGTCTTGCCTGATCCGATCATTGTTGTGGATGAGCAGGGGTATATTCCCTACGCCAATCCAGCAGGAGAGGAATTCTTTTCATCGTCTGTAAATATCTTGAGAAAGACCAATATTGATAAATTGGCGCCGTTTGGAAGCCCACTTTTATCATTGATTGATCAAGTACGCAGAAGTAACGATCGGGTTTCTGAATATGGTGTGGATCTTGGGACGCCGAAAACGGGGATGAAAAACGTAAATATTCAAGTTTCGTCTTTGCTTGATGACAATATGGTCGTGGTGCAAATCGAAGAACGCAGCATGGCGTCAAAAATGGATCGGCAACTAACCCACCGCGGCGCAGCGAGATCCGTAACTGCCATGGCGGCCATGTTGGCCCATGAAGTTAAAAACCCACTTTCAGGCATTCGCGGGTCTGCGCAACTCCTGGAAATGAACGCATCTGATGCGGATCGGTCGCTTACGCAGCTCATCTGTGATGAGACCGATCGGATTTGCGCTCTTGTGGATCGTATGGAGGCCTTCTCTGATGATAGGCCTATTGAGAGAGATGCTGTCAACATTCACGAAGTGTTAGAGCATGTGCGCCTAATTGCCCAAAATGGATTTGGGCGGAAGGTAAGGTTTATGGAACATTATGATCCCTCTCTGCCTTATGTTTACGGGAACCGAGATCAATTGGTTCAAGTGTTGCTCAATCTCATTAAAAACGCATCAGAAGCGGTGCCGTCCGATGGTGGTGAAATCGTATTGACCACGGCTTACCGTCCAGGTGTTCGTTTGGCTGTTCCTGGAAATTCCGCACGAGTGCAGTTACCGTTAGAGGTTGGCGTGCGGGACAATGGCCCCGGTATTCCTGACGAGCTACTGCCTCACATTTTTGATCCGTTTGTCACAACAAAAACCGGTGGCAGCGGTCTTGGGCTAGCTCTTGTTGCCAAAATTGTCGGGGATCACGGCGGGATTATTGAATATGACAACGGCACAACCGGTGGACACTTTCTAATTCGCTTACCTGTTTATCACGTACCTCAATCGAAAGAAGACTGAAAATGGCTGGAACTATCCTGGTAGCCGATGACGATCATGGTATCCGGACCGTGCTGGAACAAGCACTCTCTCGCGCCAACTATAGCGTTAGGTCCACTGGTAATGCAGCAACCCTTTACAATTGGGTTTTGGAAGGCGCTGGTGATCTGGTTCTAACGGATGTGGTTATGCCCGATGAAAATGGCCTTGATTTGCTACCCCGGCTTAAAAAAATACGGCCTGAGTTGCCTGTTATTGTCATGAGCGCACAAAACACCTTGCTGACCGCCATTAAGGCCACAGAGCGCGGGGCATACGACTATTTGCCAAAACCCTTTGATCTGAAGGAGTTATTGCAAGTTGTGGAACGGGCGCTTTCAAAACCTAAAAATGTTCGTAAAAACACCCTTGCAGAACAAGATGAAGAAGAAAGTAAAATTCCACTCATTGGGCGTTCCCCTGCCATGCAGGAAATCTATCGTGTGCTGGCCCGTCTAATGGGAACCGATCTAACTGTCATGATTACCGGTGAAAGCGGAACGGGTAAAGAGCTGGTTGCGCGAGCGCTTCATGAATATGGTAAGCGTAAAGCAGGTCCCTTTATTCCCATAAATATGGCTGCAATTCCAAAAGAGCTTATTGAGTCGGAATTGTTTGGTCATGAAAAAGGTGCCTTTACAGGCGCTGACGCACGGGCAGTTGGTCGTTTTGAACAGGCACAAGGCGGAACGCTGTTCTTAGATGAAATTGGCGATATGCCACTTGAAGCACAAACGCGGCTCTTGCGGGTTCTGCAACAAGGCGAATATACGACCGTCGGTGGCCGAACGCCGTTGAAAACAGATGTTCGTATTATTGCAGCGACAAACCGTGATTTACGGCAATTCGTCCGGCAAGGTTTGTTCAGAGAAGACCTGTTTTACCGCCTGAACGTAGTCCCACTACGCCTGCCGCCTTTGCGCGAGCGCACTGAAGACGTTCCTGATTTGGTACGGCATTTTCTGAACATTGCGCAGCAAGAAGGGTTGCCTGTTAAAAGCATTGATACAGAAGCCCTTGATGTTCTGAAAAAATACAAATGGCCCGGTAACGTGAGGGAGCTGGAAAATCTGGTTCAACGACTTGTCGCGCTGTATTCAGAAGAAGTTATTGATGCAAATGTCGTTGCTATGGAGTTGCAACCAACCATGAGCTCGCCGGGTGTTGAAGCGGTCCCAGAGAATGAGAATTTCAGCGCAGCAATCGAGCGGCATATCTCTAAATATTTTGCAGCCCACCCCGGAAGCTTACCGCCGTCTGGTCTCTATGAAAGGATTCTCCGGGAGCTTGAGCGACCTTTGATCACTCTCTCGCTTGATGCCACCAACGGAAATCAGATAAGAACCGCTGAATTGTTGGGGCTCAATCGAAATACTTTACGAAAAAAGATCAGAGAGCTTGATATTCAGGTTGTTCGCGGCATAAAGTGATGCTTAAATGCCACATTGTGGCGGATGAGACTAAAGCTTGCGATCGGGGATTAAAAATTAGCGATCTGGATTTATTACCAATTCACTTAAATCGAGTGATTGTGTGATGGGAAAACCTCAGCAGGGGCAAAAGCCTGTTTCGATGATCACGCGCTGGTCTCGAAAAATTGGGCTAGGGCCTAAAAGCTCCTTGGCGGTTGCCCTGCTGGCGATCACAAGTGGCATCGCTACTTATGGCTCTTTAACTGGTAATGATGCGGAAATTACCCGCGCGCTTGTTATTGTTGATCTCGTGATTTTGGTGGTGCTGGCGGGGATTGTTAGTCAGCGCCTTATCCGAATGTGGCGACGACAGAAAATTGGAACAGCTGGCAGCAATATGCACCGGCGCGTTGTTCGCCTTTTCATGCTGATTGCTGTGGCACCAGCCTTAATGGTTGCAATGTTTTCGGCCCTGTTTTTTAATATTTATTTTCAAAAACACTTTTCAGATCCTGTTAATATGGCTGTGTCTGAAAGTCTTGCAGTTGCGGATTCTTACATAAAAGAACATATCCAAAATATCCGCGCTGATGTTTTAGGGATTGCTGCAGATATTAACCGCATCCCTCCGCAAGTGGTTCAAAACCCGAAAATATTTAGCAGATTTCTAACGGAACAAGTTGCTGCCCGAAACCTCAGCGAAGCTGTTGTCATTAAAGGAACAAAGACCGTTGTTGCTCAGTCGAGTTTGAGCTTTCTAGTGGAATTCGATCAACTCTCACCAGAGGTTTTTGATCGCGCTGCGGGCAGTGAAGTTATTATTGTGGCGAATGATGCTGATGACCGGGTGAGGGCTCTGGTGCGGATAGACCGGCTGCTCGATGGATATCTATTTGTCAGTCGATATATTGATCCGCGTGTTCTGGAGCATATGGAACGAACACGGCAAGCAACAGCTGACTATAACCGTTTAAAAGAAGAAGGTTTTGGTATCCAAATCCAGTTCGCTGCTATTTTTATTATTATCTCACTAATGGTGGTCTTAGCGGCAGTTTGGTTTGCATTAGCAATTTCATCGCGCCTTGTCCGCCCCATCGAAGGTTTGGTGAATGCGGCTGAAAGAGTTCGGGACGGAGATTTAGAAACCAAAGTTGATGAAGACGCCGCCTATGATGAAATGGCACTACTCAGTCGAGCTTTTAACAGCATGACAGATGAACTTTCTTCGCAAAGAGAAGAGTTAGTAACCACCAACTTGCAACTCGATGATCGCCGCCGTTTTACCGAGACGGTGCTTTCTGGTGTTTCTGCAGGTGTTGTGGGACTAGATAAGAATGGAATTGTGACACTTCCAAACAGGACAGCGGGTACTCTCTTGGGGATTGATCCCGATCACATGATTGGTCAACCGCTAGAACAGGTTGCACCGCAATTGATGGATTTGCTGAGAGAGGTTCAGGAACGTCCGTCAAGAATTGCTCAAGCGCAGGTTCATCTTCAGACAACGCCAACTCATCGACATCTTCTTGTCCGGTTAGCGGCAGAAATATCATCGGCCGGTGTTGAAGGTTTCGTTGTAACACTTGATGAAATCACAGAGTTGGTCTCTGCCCAAAGAATGGCAGCATGGGGTGATATTGCACGGCGTATTGCCCATGAAATCAAAAACCCTTTAACACCCATCCAGTTGGCCGCTGAACGACTTAAACGGAAATACTCTAAAGAAATTACTAGTGATATTGATACGTTTAACAAATGTACGGATACAATCATTCGGCAAGTTGGCGATATTGGTCAGATGGTGGATGAATTCTCCTCGTTCGCTCGTATGCCTGCTCCTGATTTTAAGGCGTCCATATTGACACGGGTATTGGAAGAAGCTGTTTTCCTGCAAAAAATGGCGCACTCCGAAATTGAATATGTCACCGACACGGATTTGACACAGGAACTTTGCCAGATCGACACTCCGCAAGTCACGCGTGTCTTTACCAATCTTCTTCAAAATGCAGCAGATTCCATTGGCGGAAGAGATGGTGACCTTGCGAAACTGAAGCCGGGAAAAATTCAAATTTCGGCTATTGAAAATGAAACTCAAGTGATTGTTCAAATCACTGACAACGGCCGTGGTCTGCCAGACGAAAATCGAAGCAGATTAACGGAACCCTACGTCACACACCGAGAAAAAGGGACCGGATTAGGTCTCGCAATTGTTAATAAAATCATGGAAGAACATGGTGGAAGCCTCGCGCTTATGGACGCTGAAAACGGCCCAGGCGCGACTGTGCAGGTCACATTTTACAAACTTGAAACGCACGCAGCAGCAGGGAACGAATAATCATGTCCGCGGACATTTTAATAGTTGACGATGAAGCCGACATTCGCGAATTAATCGCTGGTATACTCGAAGATGAAGGGTATGAGACCAGAGAGGCCGGTAACAGTGATGATTGTCTAGCCGCCATATCAAATCGGCGCCCAAGTCTGGTTATTCTGGATATCTGGCTAAGGGGTAGTCAGCTTGACGGAATTGAAATTCTTCAGGAAATACGTAAAAAGTCTACGGATCTCCCTGTTATAATGATTTCGGGCCACGGTAATATTGAAACCGCTGTAAACACCATAAAAATCGGGGCTTATGATTTTATCGAGAAACCGTTTAAGGCTGACCGATTGATGCAAGTTGTCGAACGGGCTCTCGAAAAATCCCGCCTTAGGCGAGAGATCGAAGAACTTCGACATAAAGGCGGAGAGGGTGCGCCTGATCTCATCGGTCGGTCAAACGTCATGCAAACGCTGGAACAAGCAATTCAAAGAGTGGCACCGACCAATAGCCGCATTATGATCACCGGCCCCTCAGGTTCCGGTAAAGAAGTTGTCGCGCGAAAAATCCACGAAAACTCGCTTCGGGCAAATGGACCATTTGTGGTTCTGAACGCGGCCACTCTTGCGCCTGAATTGCTAGAAATTCAGCTTTTCGGTGTTGAAGAAGGCCATTTGAATTCAACAAAGGGCGCCCGCCGCGGGCTACTTGAGCAGGCCCACAGTGGAACCATCTTCTTGGACGAAATCGCTGATATGCCAATTGAAACTCAGGGAAAAATTCTCAGGGTTCTAGTGGATCAATCTTTTCAACGGGTCGGTGGAAGTGACAAAGTTAAAGTAGATGCTCGCATTATTTCATCCTCCAGTCAGGATTTGAAACTGGCTATGGAGCAGGGGCGGTTTCGAGAAGATTTATACCACCGCTTAAGTGTTGTTCCTTTGACATTAAATTCACTTAGAGAGCGCCCAGAAGATATTGCACCATTAGCGCGGCACTTTATTGAACGTTTTTCGAAAAGCGCAGGCCTTCCTACTCGGAAAATTGGCGAGGATGCCATTGCGACATTGCAAGCTTCGAGTTGGCCTGGAAATGTTAGGCAACTTAAAAATGTCATTGAGCAAATTATGATTTTGGAAACTGGAGATCGTAATAGTGTGATTTCTGCTGAAATGATACCATCGGAAGCCGGCGCCTCCAATTCAATGATGTCTGGTAAAACCGATCAGACTGAAATCATGACTCTATCGCTTCGAGATGCGCGTGAGCGGTTTGAAAAAGAATATTTGGAAGCTCAAGTTAATAGATTTGCCGGGAATATCTCGCGGACAGCATCATTTGTTGGTATGGAACGTTCAGCTTTGCATAGAAAACTGAAATCATTGGGTATACATAACAATGACAAAGGCAAGGAAGCAGAGTAATTTCACTCAAACTGATTTGGATGGGGCGACTAAGGTATGAGAGTTATTATATGCGGCGCCGGTCAAGTGGGCTCCAATATTGCGCGGCAGCTCGCCCGTGAGGGAAATGAAGTTACCCTCATCGATCAAAATGTTGACCTTGTCCGCAAAATCGGTGACGAACTTGATGTGAGAGGGATGGTCGGACATGCGGCACATCCAGAGGTGCTTGAAGAAGCTGGGGCTGCAGAAGCAGATATGCTTATTGCCGTAACCTATAGCGATGAAGTGAATATGATCGCCTGTCAGGTTGCCCATTCTCTATTTGATGTCCCCAAGAAAATTGCGCGTATCCGTTCTCAAGAATATTTGAAGCCAATGTGGTCTGACTTATATAGCCGTGACCATCTGCCAATTGATGTGATCATATCTCCCGAAGTTGAGGTTGCGCACGCCATTAGCAGGCGATTGAAAGTGCCGGGCGCATTTGACATGGTCTCGTTTGGTGATGGCAAGGTTCAGGTCATTGGCGTTCGTCTCGATGAAAGCTGCCCGATTGTTAATACACCGTTGCGTCAGCTTACAGAACTTTTCCCAGATTTGAATATCGTTGTGGTCGGTATCATGCGGGCTGGAAAAATGGTCGTTCCAACCAGCAATGATCAAATGTTCCCGGGCGACGAAGTGTATTTTACAGCTGATGTTGGCCATGTGCGCCGAGCCATGCCGTTATTTGGGCATGAAGAGCAAGAAGCACGAAGCGTTGTTATTGTTGGCGGCGGTAATATCGGTCTGCACCTGGCACATATTATTGAACAGGATATGAAAAACATTTCCTTGAAGATAATTGAGGCAAATAGAAAGCGCGCTGAATTTATTCAAGAGCAATTGGACGAGACAATCGTTCTTGCTGGCGACGCCCTTGATCCTGAAATTTTGGCGGAAGCAAACGTGGCGAAAGCGGAAACTGTAGTCGCGTTGACCAATGATGATGAGGTGAATATCCTGTCTTCATTGCTCGCCAAAGGGCAGGGCGGTGAAAGCTCTATCACGTTGATTAATAATCCTGTTTTCACGGGTCTAATGACCAGTCTTGGCGTGGATTGTGTTGTTGATCCGCGGGCCACAACCGTATCGGAAATCTTGCGTCATATTCGGCGCGGTAAAATTCGAGGTCTTCATTCCTTTCAAGATGGTGCTGCCGAAGTTGTTGAGGGTGAAGCCCTTGAAACATCGAAGCTGGTTGGTAAAGAACTGCGCAGTGTGAAATTGCCGCAAGGGACGATTATTGGCGCTATCTTGCGGGGCGAAGACGTTATTATTCCGCGGGGAAGTACCATAATCAAACCCAAAGATAGGGTGGTTATTTTTGCGCTTCGAAATGCAGTTCGCAAAGTCGAAGAGATGTTCTCCGTCAGCTTAGAATTCTTTTAAGCCATGAATTTTGGCCCCGTAATGACAATTCTGGGATGGTCGCTATCATTGCTTTCCGCATTGATGCTCATCCCATGTCTTTTTGCTTTGGATGAGTTGAGCAATAATACCGCTGCGGCGTTTTTTGTCTCTTTTATCGTCACTTTGTTTGTGGGCGGAGGCCTTGTGTTTGCAAGTCGGGGCGAGGCAGCCACGCTTGAGCGGAAGGAGACCTATCTTGTCGCGGTTCTTGTTTGGCTGGTCATTCCTGTTTTTGCAGCTCTTCCTTTCTATTTTGGTAATGCCGTAACTAGTCCGGTTGACGCCTATTTTGAAGCTATATCGGGTTTTACAACGAACGGTGCTTCTGTATTGAGGGATTTGGAAGGGCAATCAAAAGCGATTATCTTATGGCGGGCGTTGACCCAATGGTTTGGCGGGTTTGCACTGATTATTTTGATCTCAATTTTGGCGACAGCCATTAGTGTTCCTGGCAGTAGTCCTCTTAGCCGGGCTCTTGCAAAAAGTACGCGGCGTAGAATGTCTCGCCGGGTCCGTTACGCTGTTTTATCCATATTGGGGATCTATGCCATATTGACAGGTATTTGCATTGTCTTGCTATGGTTCTCAGGTCTTTCAGCATTCAATGCTATTTGCTACGGGTTTAGCACGCTTTCAACCGGTGGGTTTACCGTATCGGATAGCGGCCACGAACTCTTTGAAAACCGGTTTACAGAGTTGGTTCTGATCATCTTCATGTTTGCGGGCGCCATCAACTTTGCACTTCATTGGGCCTTCTTTAATGGTAACCGTAAAGCCTATTTTGAAAACCCCGAATACAGATATTTGATATATGTGTTTCTGTTCATCTCGGTTGTGATGACAATTATGATGAAGTTTGAAACAAACATCCCGTTAATTGACAGCATTCGCTACAGCATTTTCAATTCAGTCTCGTTTCTGACGACCACGGGTTATTCAATGAGCCCAATATCTGAATCTGGTGAGTTCTACTGGCCTGTGGGGACGCTTTTTTTACTGTTTATCGCAATGACAATTGGCGGATCAACAGGATCAACCGCGGGCGGCATAAAATTGATGCGTATTGCTATGCTTATGAAACTGGTTTTGGCAGAAGTCAAAAGCTTGAGTTTTCCAAGCGCTGTTATTGTCATGAAATATGCAAAAGATAAAATTACTAAGGACGATATACTGTCCGTCTGGGCTTTCTTTGCGTTTTATATCTTTAGTTTGTTACTCATCGCGTTGGGCCTTAGTTTGTTTGGGCTGGATATGCAGGCTGCATTGGCAGTCGCGACGGCAAACCTTGCTAACGCGGGCTCCGGGATAAATGTGACGATGCTCGGATTTAATTTGGGTGGAATACCGGTTTATTCTTATTCTGATTTGCCTGACGGGGCGAAAATACTATTATGTTTTACAATGCTGCTTGGACGGCTCGAATTTTTTGCCGTTCTTGCGCTCTTTAACCCCGCGCTTTGGCGCCGTTGATACAAGGTTTAAAAAATATGTCTCGAATTGCCTATGTAAATGGCCAATATGTTCCCCACATTGATGCATCTGTTCATGTGGAGGATCGAGGGTATCAGTTTGCTGACGGCGTTTATGAAGTTATTCCTGTTGTTGGAAATAAGTTAATCGGCGAAGGGGGTCATTTAGACAGATTACAACGCAGTCTGGGTGAATTAAAAATCGAAGAGCCCATGAAGCGCGACCCTCTTAAACTCGTAATGCGTGAAGTGTTACGGCGTAACGGGGTGGTGAACGGATTGATTTATTTGCAAATCACACGCGGCGTCGCACCTAGAGACCATGCATTCCCGTTAGATGCTGTATCCTCGTTGGTGATGACTGCTAAAAAGACGTCTCTGGAAAAATCTGAGAAAAAAGCAGAGATCGGCGTGGCTGTAATAACTGTGCCTGATATCCGCTGGGGGCGCTGTGATATTAAATCAGTGGCATTGCTTCCAAATATTCTGGCGAAACAAGAAGCTGCGGATCGGGGCGCCTATGAAGCCTTTCAATATGACGTAGACGGATTTGTCACTGAGGGAACATCCACAAACGCTTGGATTGTTGATCAGGACGGGACATTGATAACACGGCCTGAAAGTAATTCAATTTTGTCTGGTATTACACGGGCTGATTTATTGGCGTTGCTGGAGACTGAAAACATCAAAGTAGAGCTTAGGGCCTTTACTGTTGAAGAATTGCATAATGCTCGAGAGGTCTTTTTGACCAGTTCTTCGGCCTATGTTCAACCCGTAGTCGAAGTTGATGGAAAAGTGATTGGAAATGGAAAACCCGGAAGTATTTCAGCAAATCTTAGGGAAATCTTCAAGAGTTATATGAATAATTAATGCGTACTAATCGTGGGATTTTAACTAGAAACAGTTTGTTTTAAGCGAAAGTTCCTTTATTTTGGTAATTACTCTGAAAAGGCTTGTATTTTTCCGACTACAACTTTATCTGAGTAGAACTTTTTTGCCATAATAAAAAAGTTATATTTAATAATTTGAAATCTAGCTGCAAAAGTTGGAAGTTAATTTCAATAACAAGAAAGAGACTGCTAAATGGCCTCTGAAAAATCACAAAATGTTCAAGACGTGTTCTTGAACAAAGTCCGTAAAGATAATGTTCCAGTAACCATTTTCTTGGTAAATGGCGTTAAATTGTCAGGAGCTATTAGTGCCTATGATAATTTTTGTGTTACGCTTCGCCGTGATAAACAAGATCAACTGGTTTACAAACATGCCATTTCTACGGTCATGCCGACAAACCCAATTCAGCTCTATGATCCATCAGCGGAATAACTTCGGTTTTTCTGGATAGGATTTAGATAGTCCCTATGGATAATGAAGACGAACGTGGGTCCCCACGTTCCGGTGACAAGGCGCTTGTCTTGCACCCATTTTTGAAAAGAAGCGCGCCGAAGAGTAGCCGTGACCCGAACGCATGCCTTGCTGAGGCTATTTCGTTGACGGCAGCTATTAACCTGGATGTTATTCATTCAGAAACGGTTTCTCTTTCAGCTCCAAAGCCCGGAACGCTTTTTGGCGAAGGGAAGTTGTCTGACTATGCCGACTTCATTAAAGCCAATGAAATTGACGTCGTCGTCATTGACGGCCCCGTGTCACCCGTACAGCAGCGAAATATTGAACGCCGCATTCATTGTAAAGTCGTTGATCGCACCGGATTAATTCTCGAAATTTTTGGTGATCGGGCTCAAACGAAAGAGGGCGTGCTTCAAGTTGAGCTTGCTCACCTATCCTACCAGAGAACACGGCTGGTCCGCTCATGGACCCATTTGGAACGTCAACGGGGCGGCGCAGGCTTCCTTGGTGGACCCGGCGAGTCTCAGTTAGAAATTGACCGTAGATTAATCGATGATCGGATCGTCAAATTAAAACGCCAACTTGAAACTGTTGTCCGAACGCGTGATCTTCATCGCTCAAAACGTAAAAAAGTGCCATACCCTATCGTCGCGCTTGTTGGATACACCAACGCTGGTAAATCAACTTTGTTTAACCGTCTGACTAACTCTGACGTTTTTGCGCAAGACTTACTGTTTGCCACACTAGATCCAACCATGCGAAAAATCGACTTACCGGGCGGCCAACCGGTTATTCTGTCCGATACAGTAGGATTCATTTCTGATCTTCCGACGGAACTAATTGCCGCATTCCGTGCCACATTGGAAGAAGTGTTAGAGGCTGATTTGGTCGTACATGTGCGGGATATTACCCATGCTGATACGGACGCCCAAAAACAAGACGTCTTTGGAGTGCTAAAACGCCTTGGTATTGATACGGGTGATGACGGTTTATATCTTGAAGTCTTGAATAAACTCGATTTGGTGGCAGACGAAGACCGAGATGCGATTTTAAACGAATGTGATCGCCGGGAAGATTTAGTTGGCATGTCTGCGGTTAGCGGCGAGGGAGTTGCAGAATTTCTCGCCCTTGTTGAAACACAGATTACCAGCAAACAGAAATTACTGTCAGTTCAAGTTCCAACCGAAGACGGGGCTTCATTATCATGGATCTACCGAAACGGAACCGTACTTAACCGAAGTGATACCGAAGATTTTGTCACTTTGGAAGTAAAGTTCTCTACTGAAAACCTCGGCCGAGTTATCAAAATGCCGGTAACCATTCTATAAACTAGCTTGAAGGTTTTCCGTCAAGTTTAGCTTGGTTCCAAAGCGCATCCATTTCTTCTAGTGAACTTGTTTCCGGTTTTTTACCAATTTCACTTAATGCCTTTTCAACATATTGAAATCGGCTGGTGAACTTACGATTGGTTTTTGCAAGGCTGACTTCAGGATCTACGCCCAAATGCCGCCCAAGGTTAATCACCGAGAACAACAAATCTCCAAATTCGTCCTGCACATTTTCAGTCGGCGAATTATTGTCGACTTCAAATTTAAACTCCGCCAATTCTTCACTGATTTTATCAAATACAGGTTCTGTGTTGGGCCAATCAAATCCCACTCTTGCAGCCCTTTTTTGCAGTTTTGAGGCGCGTGTTAAAGCTGGAAGAGTTTTGGCCACACCGTCCAAAGCAGAATGCGGAAGATTACTGTGCCCAGATTTAGCAGCTTTTAAGGCCCTTTCAGCAGCTTTGGTCTCTTCCCACGCAACAACTTGCGCATCAGCATCTTCGATGTTTTTTGATCCAAACACATGGGGATGACGGTGGATCATTTTAGCGTTGATTGCCTCAATAACATCATGAAAGTTGAACGACCCGTCTTCCTTTGCCATTTGGGCATAAAAGACAACTTGAAACATAAGATCACCGAGCTCTGACTTCAGCTCTTCCATGTCGCCCTCAGTGATGGCTTCGACGACCTCATAGGCCTCCTCAACGGTATGGGGGGCGATGGTTTCAAACGTCTGTTCAATGTCCCATGGGCATCCGGTGTTCGGATCGCGCAAACGCTCCATAATTTCGAGAAGCTGGTCCATGGGTGAAATGCTGTCAGATGTTGTCACGTTGCAGGCCTTTTGATGAAAAACGAATAGATAAGCGCAAGTGTACTTAGACTTCGCGGCTTGGCAAGACTTGAGGGTTTGCCAGTAAAAATAAACGGGTCACAAATTCAATGTAGAACCGTCTAACTGTCATGTTCTGTATCGCCTAAAGATTAAGGGAGTCAATTGTAATGAGTTTTGGATTAAATGGTAAATTTATTGGAGATCCGTTACGGTTTTTGGAACGAAATTTGATTGTAAACTCAGCACTCGAACCCTATATCGCCCAACGTGATTTCGTTATAAGGCAAGAGTTTACGTTTGTGAAACATCGAATTGAACGGAGGAAGGCTAAGGCAGCGTTCGTTGTGGACGATGGGCAATCACCAGCCAGAAAATTTGGTGTGGTGGAGCTTAACCGATATTGCCGAGATGATAATCCAAACGCCGTCATAAGGCGCCGCCGAAGATCACACCCCCTGCAGGCTACCTATTTGGGATACAACCCAAGAGGTGTGGCCACTGTTCATTTGGATGATGGATCTGATTTTATGTTTAATCACTCTCTGACGGGCTGCACATTGGCAATTGCCAACGACGAACAGGGCGCAAGTGTAATGCATATCTCAGACGCACTGCCTGAGGAGCGGAAGACTGAATATATAAACGAATTTTTTGGCCATAGACATGTATATTTATTCCAAGAAGAAGAGTATGGGATTGCTGAAATAACACATGTTGTCGGCGTTAATACCGAAGAAGAAGGATGGCGGTTCTTTGCTCAAGGATATGATACTGCCGCTGCATACAGGGCCACCCATTCGTATGCTGATCCTCCGCGAAATGCGGATTATGTGTGTTACTTCTCTGTCAAAGAAATAGCAGTTTGAACACAGTTAGTTAATTTGTTTTTCATGTATTGAGCCAATAAATGAGCAAATTCCTAAACACGTGTTTTGTTAGGCACCCGCTTGTATTCTTCGATCGCTACATGCTCCGGATACCTGCACATATTGGGTGCACGTCTGGATGGGCAGGGTGTGAATTTACTTTCCAATTGGCGCCGGATGTCTGGGCCCTTGATGTAAGTAGCTCTACCGTAAGATCTGTCCAAGTCGTTGATTTAAAGCCCTATGACGATGTTACCGGCTACTTTCGTGGAAACCCGCGTGGAAGAAACCATGCAATAGGCGCTTTTTGGATGCTTGATAATCGCCATAGGGTTTCGACATTGACGTTAAACTCTAAGCATGAGTATCTATTTATGAGCGAACTATCAGGATCCTCTTTGGCCATTAGTCACGGATTTGACAACGTTGTGCATCGGTCATCTCCAGAACATCGCTTGGGGTTAATGAACACTCTTATCCCGGCCCAGAACCCAAATCTAAAATTCTCCCATTTTACCCCTGAGAGGCATTATGATCGAGCAGACAGCCGCCAGACGGTATTCTTTGGTCTGCGCTCTCGTTGCAGGCGGAAATGGCGATTTTATCACCAAACAACCCAGTTCCTGCAAAATTTGAATTCAGAATCTGGCAGATTTAGGGAGGATGGATATCAATATGTCAGATTTTGTAAAAATGTAGAATTTTCAATCCCATTTACGTGAAACTCGGGTTAAAATGACAAATGGATGAATTCGACGAGCCAGAAAAGAAAATACGAAAGCCGCGCCCTTTGAAAGAAGTGACGCCAAAGCGTATCCGTGGCCAAGCTCTCCGCTATCTTGACCGCTTCGCCACCACCACGCCAAAATTGGCTCGCCACTTGTATAACAAAAACCGGAAAGCCATTGAGTTTTTTGAATTGGACGAACACTCGGTAATGCAGATTATTGAGACCGAGATCGAAAAACTTGTGAGCGCGGGGATTATGGACGACCAGCAATATGCTGACAGTAAGGCCAGAACCATGGCCCGTCAGGGGAAATCCAAACGACAAATCGTAGGTAAGTTAATCACGTTTGGTCTTGAAGATAGCCACACCGATCATGCCATCACTGAGCTTGAAGAGGTGCAGGGGCACACCGATGAACTCGGTGCTGCCAAATACATAAAGAAGCGCCGGTTCGGACCGTACAAAGACCCAGAGACCCAAGTGGACCGACATCAGAAAGAGTTGTTGACGCTTGTGAGAAATGGCTTTGATTTTTCATTGGGTGAGAGATTACTCAAGTTTGAAAGTATCGAGAATATTGAAGATATTATCTATGGAAAACAATAAATTGCATGAGAAATGTAATGTTGTTTAGTAACAAAATATTGAGGAACCAATGACAAAAACAATACTCATAACCGGTGCCAATCGTGGAATTGGTTTGCAGCTTGTGCAAACCTATTTGGGATTAGGCAATCACGCAATTATCGCCTGTTGTAGAACCCCAAACGACGCGACTGATCTGAAAGCATTACAAGCAAAAAGCGGCACCAAAATCACGATCGAGCAATTGGACGTAGCTGATGTAAATTCTGTTCGGGCACTGGGGCAACGCCTATCCGGTCAAAAAATTGATATCTTGCTGAATAATGCAGGTATTATGGGCGGACGCGAAAGTGCTGTGGATGTCGATTTTGATCAATGGAACGATGCTTTCCAAGTCAACACGATTGCTCCTATGCGAATGGTTCATGCGGTTCTTGAAAACCTGAAACTATCAAATGATGCCAAGATCATGACGATCTCCAGTCAAATGGGCGCCCTTAGTTTGGATCAAAGTGGCTCTTGCGCTTACCGGTCAACAAAAGCGGCGTTAAACAAATCCATGCAAGTCCTCGCCATTGACCTTCGCCCGTTTAACGTAACGGTCGCGGTTATCCATCCAGGGTGGGTGCAAACAGACATGGGCGGCGCTACGGCTGACATAACACCCGCGCAAAGTGCCACCGGCATTGCATCTGTTATAACTAGCATGACTGAAGCAGATAAATGCACGTTCTACAAATGGAACGGCGATATTCACGGCTGGTAAAACGTGGTGAAAATAATCAAGAAGAAGCCAAAGTTTCCAGATTTTTCCGAATATGAATAGTGAAATGCAGCAAAAGTTAAAAATATGATGTTTGGGTTATGGTGTTAGTCGCACACTCATGTGTATTATTGATTTAATTATATTTTAATTATTGATGTTAATCTGATTTCTTTCAAGAAGGTATGAGGATATGAGTTGCGCTGAATGTAAAGATGAGCGGGATATTGAAGATTTATCATCCATTTACTTGACGCGTGAATGCAAAAAATGCGGCAGATTGATTAAATTTAGGAAACACGGAAAATTTGGAGAAGGCCTTCAAGTAAATGAAGGAGATCGATTTGTTTTTCCTGATGGTTTTTTTAAATTATCGGCTAATCCGCTAAATGGAAATGTAAGGCTAACGACACATGGTTTGAATGTGTTCGCAAACCAAATATTCATAGCAGGAAATAAATTTGAACCAGAAACTATAATAAGTAATTTAGAAGCTAATACAGCGTATGCAGATAATATTATAATAAAATCAGGACTTGTTGATGATCTAGATATTAATTGTATTGATAATGCTGACGAATTAGCTGCAAGGCTACAATCTAATAAGAGCCATATTGCGTGGTGGGCGTATCAGTTTGATATATTCAGTCAGTTGACGAGGCAAGCAATTGATGAAAACGATACACTCAAAGCGGTCAATTATATGGGGCTTGCAGAGCGCTGTAGAGCTATGTGTGCTTTTAAGGAACATTTGGAAGACGTCACTTTCATGGGGCATTCCGCGGGTAGAATAATTGATGTCATACGCAAGTGGCATGCTAATAAATTAAAATTTTCAAAAGATGAAGCCTATTGGCAAAAACTTTTTACAGAACATCCCTATATTTTCACGCAAATTTTTTCTGCTCCAACAGTATTTTTTAAAGGAAATATGTTTGTTGGCGGTATGAAAGTAGATAATTCTGGAGGTTCATATGCCGATTTTGCTTTAAAAAATGAACTATCGGATGATTTACTTTTAATAGAGATTAAGACGCCGGGAACACAGTTGTTGTCTAAACGTGCTTATAGAGGTCGAATCCATTCACCAATGAAAGAACTGTCAGGATCAGTTCAACAAATATTGGATTATAAAACAACAGTGATGAAAGAATTTCATTCTCTCTCAAATAATAGTGAGGAAAAATTCGAAGCAATTAACCCAAAATGTATTGTAATCGTCGGAAATTCTGAGGAAGAATTTGGTACTGAGGACAAAAGAAGGTCTTTCGAGATTTATAGAAGTGGCCTAAAAAATGTTGAAGTCCTGACGTTTGATGAAGTGTTCAAAAAAGCAGAGTCGATTGCCTCGATATTTAGTTTAAAGGTTAATAAATAAGTATTGATAATTAGTTTGGTCCGTTTTTCGATTTCCATACAAATATTCCTCTATTGTAATAGCTGGTACAAATTTTTGGCTTTCGAAAATTGAAGTAAACTGTTCTTATACAGCCAATAATTAATTGTCGGAATTTACCGATGCGGGCGCGCGAAAATAAAGACGGAGTTAAATGTATGAGTGATACATCTACATACGAGCCACCTAAGGTTTGGAAATGGAATAGTGAAAATGGCGGGAAATTCGCTAATATCAACAAACCAACAGCTGGCGCGACCCACGAAAAAGAATTGCCTGTGGGAAAACACCCATTTCAACTTCACTCGTTGGCGACCCCAAATGGTGTAAAAGTCACCATCATGTTGGAAGAGTTACTCGCGGCCGGTCACACTGGTGCTGAGTACGATGCGTACCTCATTAATATCGGCGAAGGCGAGCAGTTCGGTAGCGGTTTTGTGGATATTAACCCAAATTCAAAAATTCCAGCCCTTGTTGACCAAAGCACTGACAAACCAACACGGGTTTTTGAATCTGGTTCGATCCTATTGTATCTTGCCGAAAAATTCGGGGCATTCTTGCCAACAGATCCAGCAGCCCGTACAGAATGTCTGTCGTGGTTATTCTGGCAAATGGGCAGCGCACCCTATTTGGGCGGCGGTTTTGGCCATTTTTACGCCTACGCACCGATCAAAATTGAATATTGCATCGACCGTTTTTCAATGGAAGTGAAACGTCAGCTTGATGTGCTTGATCAACATTTAGCAACTAATAAATATATGTGCGGTGATGAGTACACGATCGCAGATATGGCCATCTGGCCTTGGTATGGCGCCCTTGTTGAAAACAAGGTGTATGAAGCTGGTGAATTTTTGGATGTGAAATCATATAAAAATATGGTTCGTTGGACAAAAGAAATTGGCGAACGCAAAGCTGTGCAGCGAGGCCGTATGGTCAATCGTGCATTCGGCCCAGAAGAACAACAGCTTCGTGAACGTCATGACGCTAGTGATTTTGAGACGAAGACACAGGATAAAATCGGCGAAAAAGAGTAGTCGGTTTTAACTTTAAAATTCAAAAGGCTTTGTGTTGTACAGGAATGTAGGGCGCAGAGCCTTATTCAGTTTAGGGCTATAATTTCCCCTATGGCGCAGCGGAACCAAAGACATTTTCTTTAATGTCTTGCAAATGCTGGTTCATGGCTTCCGCAGCAGCCACTGGGTTGCCGGTTTTTATGGCGTCAAATATGTCCTTGTGGCCCTGCAATGAGATTTCCCGACGCTTAGCCACAAGAAGATGTTCAGAGCGGGAGGGAGCGATGGCATTGCGCAAGTTTATCACCATGGTTGCCAATATCTGGTTACCTGTCGCAACGGCAAGTTCCAAATGAAATCGGTCATCAATTTCCCGGTGGCGTTTATCGGTTTCGCAGTCGGCTTGTAGTTCAATTAAAGAAGCAAGCTCTTTAATATTATCTGCTGTCGCATTCCGTGCGGCTTCTGCAGCAATTTGTGGTTCTAGCATTTCACGGAACTGAAAAATATCGGCTAATTGATCTCGCTCCGTCTGAACGCAATCAAGTAATTGTTGTTTCAGGCTAGCAGGGCTGGTGGACGCAATATAATTTCCACTACCGCGTTTTGATGCAAGAATTCCCTTTTCTTGCAATACCTTAATGGCTTCTCTTAAGGTATGTCGCGAGATGTTGAAGGCTTCAGAAAGCTTGCGTTCAGAGGGGAGGAAGTCACCAGGCTTCAGGTCACTGCGTTCAATATATGCCCGCAGTTTCGATGCCGCTTCATGATAGACAGGTTGCGATGTCTCATAGCCACTGCCTGTATACTCGCCCATATATTTTCCCGATCAAGTCAGCTTTTCTTTACCACTAGCAAAAGCATAATAAGGACTTGCGCACTGAAAAATCCAATGGAAATTTCACTAAAGCCCTTATCCATGGAAATATAGATTAGAAACGGCAGAATTAAGGACAGAATAAGAAGAAAGCTGTTGTTTGAAAGTTGTCTAAATATGGTCATGTGAGAACGCCACCGATTAACAGAATACCTAACAATCCAAACCCTAAGATTAGAACCAGATATATACCCCATTTCAACGTAGCCGCCAACACGTCGCCTTCTTGACCGGCGAGACCGACGGTGCTGCATC
>CAJXWA010000041.1 GCA_913062525.1 uncultured Alphaproteobacteria bacterium
TCATTTTTCAAAACATCTTCGTCAAATGAGTTGTCTGTTACATTAGTTGTGGCCATCATATCCTCGTTTCAGGCAAATAATATGGGCAAATTTTCAACGCTGAAATTGCCCTTCCAAGTGTTAACAATTACGTATCATGGCCGCCTTCGTCAAGTGATCGTCGCCACATCAATTCTCTGGTATCTCCATCAAATGAGGCCCATCAGTCCATAACAGCCCGCATTTAATACGTTTTTCAGGATATATTTTTTTCAAAGCTTCCCGATAAATTCCCATCTGCCGGAAATAAACTGCAGGCACATCTTTCAAATCTCGGGGTGATGGGCGGTTGGTCTTATAGTCAACCACCAGTATTTCATCCTCGCCAATCAATAATCTATCGATTTGTCCAGACATAACCCGGTTGCCCAATAGACCCGTCAGCGGAACTTCTGCCATACTGCCCGGACCAAAAATTCCAGCAAATTCTGGGTGCTGCAAAACCGTCAATGTTTCCTGCAAAATCACCGATTGCTGATGACTAGCGAGGTTATGTGCCGGACGTGATAGCCATTTTCGGCCCACGGCCTCACGGACCTCAGGATCAACCGCTGGCAAGCTTTCAAGCAGCCGATGGATCAAGATACCACGATGAAAACGATGACCATCATCCCCGCCAAGGGGAGAGCGCACAGAGGGCTCCTCCTCCTCTTTCGACGGAGTTAGCGGTTGCGGCGGGAATGGCTCTTCTGCTGGGAGTTCCATGACCCAGCTTGGCATTGGTTCCGCCGCAATTTTCGGCTTTTCGGCCTTTTCTAAAAGCTTCGGCTCTTTATCACCACTTGTCCGTCGCCGCGCCACATGTCCCCATGGCAGTTCGATCTCCTCCACCTTATGCACATGATCTTCAACAAAGGCTTTATCCACTACATCATACCAACAGCCTTCTGGACGGCGGCGCACATTCTCCCAGCCACAAATATACAGCCGATCTTCGGCCCGTGTCATGGCCACGTAAAGCAGGCGTCGTTTTTCTTCTTCTTGGCGTTTGATGATGGCATTATAGGCACTTAATGTTTTGGTATCGTAATTGGCTCGCCTAACGGGCCAAAGCGGAGAGGGAATATCCTCTTCCGTCCAAATAATGTTAGTGCCGCGGAAATTTGCAGTCCCTTGACAGGTGTCAGGTAAAAACACGATGGGCGCCTGCAATCCTTTAGATCCATGCACTGTCAACACACGAACTTCATTTTTGCCCTGCTCCATGTCCCGCTTCACTTCTGCGCCGCCAACTTCTAACCAATGCAGAAACGCCTGCAAAGAGGTAGCTTCGTTCCGCTGGTAGGACAGTGCAAGCGACAAAAACTCCTCGATAGGATCAATGGCTTCTTCTCCAAGGCGAGACAATAATTTTTCGCGGCCCCGTTCGCGGCCCAGAATTTGCGCAAAAAATTCATATACAGGCACAAAATCAGCGCGCGCCAATTGCCCCCGTAAGAATTCGACTGCTTTGGTGAAAATGGGAAGTCCCGGCTTGTTCATCCGAAGCGCCTGCCACAAGCTCATTCCCCGTTTGTGGGCCAGTTGATAGAGTTGATCATCGTCGCAGCCAACAAAAGGCCCTTTCAGAACCACAGCAAGATTAAGATCATCTTCGGGCAACAGTACAAATTTCCCAAGGGCTACCAAATCCATAACCGCCAACTGCTCGGTCAGACGCATTCGGTCCGCACCTGCCACTGGAATCTGTGCAAGTTTCAATGCCCGAACCATCTCATCAAAGAACGCATTGCGCCGCTGAACCAAGATCATCACATCACTTGGTTTGATTTGTGCTCCTGAGGATGCAAGGGTCTCTCGGGTCTCAAGCCATGTTTTAATCTGTATGGCAATATTCCGTGCAAGCTCTGCCGCCGGTACCATGTTTGATCCCTGATCCAGCGGAATTTCCCATGGATCAGTTTCCTCGCGCTCGTCGGGGCGGATAATTGGCCATATCTCTGTAAATCCCGGTTGTTGATCCCGGAAAATGAAATGTTGAATTTCTGATCCATCAACGTTCAGGCCAGCCCTCGCTGCCGGATCCGAAAACGCATCATCCACAAGGGAGAGAACCGCATGGGTTGATCGAAATGACAATCCTAGCGGCACAATTTCCCACGCCTTCTTGGCAAAATCCGCTTTATCTTCAAATAGAGCGCGCATCTTATCAAAGGCTGCAGGGTCTGCCCCTTGAAACGAATAAATGGATTGTTTCTCGTCCCCCACCACAAATAGCGTGCGGCCCGCATCACGGGCGCCCTCACCTGAGAAAAACTCCTCTGTCAGGGCGTTGATGACTTCCCACTGTTCAGGGCTCGTATCTTGGGCCTCATCCACGAGAATATGATCTATACCGCCGTCCAGCTTGAACATAACCCACGGCGCCACATCGGTTTTGGTGAGCAAATCACGGGTGGTCAAGATGAGATCATCAAAATCCAGCGCACCGCGACGGGTTTTTTCCGCTTCATATTCATCGAGCAGCCGTTGACCCAATCGTAATATGGCAGAACTGGCTGCCAAAACCCGAATACGCCGCCGCTTTTCAATCACGGTCTCAAGGCGCTCAGCCTCAGTGGTCATGACCTCTCGAATAGTGCCCATTTTCTTAACAGCAGGGTTGGTAGCAAAGGTTTTGACACTTTTCATACTGCCGTCGGTTTTCTTGAAATAAGCCGACAAATAGGTATCAAAAAGACTGATCCGTTGATCTGGAAGGCGCAGCCAATCTTCCATGGCCGCCGCATTCTTCAAATCAGCCGCGCTCCCCTCCAACAAAACCTCCAGTGCTTGACGAAGCGCGGCTCCGTCAAAACACCCCTCGTCAGAGGCTTGCTCAACAAGGGTTTTCTCGTCAAGGTCTGGATCTATTTCTATAAACATCGCAAGATACGCTATTGCCCCGTTAAGACCCCCATGGGCTTGGAAAAACCGTTTAAGACGGCCGCGCTTAGAACTTAAGCCTTGCATAAGCTGGGAGAAATCTTGCTCGTTCACCTGTTGACTAACCTGATCGAGGGCGTCCAGCAACTCATCTTGGCCGTCATGGCGTGTTGCCATCAACAATCGGTCCCGGGCCACTTCCATCATTTCGGCAGCGGTACGATCATCCAATTCCTGAAAATTAGGTGTAATGCCAGCTTCAAGGGGAAAACGTCCAAGGATTGATCCACAAAATGAATGAATGGTTTGAATTTTGATACCGCCGGGGGCATCTAGAACGCTGGCAAACAGTCGCCGGGCACGAACGATTTCCGCATCTTCCGGCGGACGCCCTTGAAGCTCATTTAGCGCGGATATCAGCGCATCACCGGACATCACTGACCAGTCACCAAGAGTGGTGTTCAGCCGGTTCGCCATTTCAGCGGCTGCGGCTTTTGTAAATGTAATACACAAGATCCGCTCTGGCGCGGTTCCTGACAGCATCAATCGCAATGTCCTGTCCACGAGAACACGGGTTTTCCCCGATCCCGCTGATGCAGATACCCAAACAGACCGCTGCGGATCTGCCGCCCGTTGTTGAAGCGCAATACCGTCTAAAGCGAGGGCTGATAACTCATGCACCATCAGATCCGCCTCCCGACCATTCTTTTACCCGGGCCAAATGCTGGTAATCATTAAACGGGTCTTCAAACTCTGGCCGAGGTTTGGTGAGATACGGCGTGGCTTCCTGATCAAACTGCGCGATCAGGCGTTGCAATCCATAATAGGCGTCTGCAGCCAACTCTTCGGCGCTCATCTTCTTGGAGGCGGCACGGGCTTCTCCTGCGGGATCGCTCCCACTTAACCGCACATACAAAAGCTCGGTCACTGATCCCTGTTTTATACTGTCAAAAGCACCCTGTTCCACCATGGTTGCCTCTAGTGCCAGCTGCGGAGAGACACCAACTTCAACTTGCTTTGCTGACGGCGGCGCCCCGGTTTTATAGTCAATGATGGACAACTCCCCCAGCGCGTTGCGATCAATACGGTCAGCCGTTCCTGACAATGTAAACAATCCCATGGGTGCCGGAATGGCCAACGTTCCTTTTTCTTCCAAAAGCACAGTGGTGAAACGGGTTCGCCGCTCTCTTTCAAAGTCCACAAACCATGTGGCAATTCGTTTAAAGCGCGGCCACCAGAAAGCCCAAACGGAGGGATAAGAGAGAACATCCCCAAATGTCTCACGGCCTATTTCCAGCAATTCCTCAACGGCATTGGAGGGGAGCTCTTTTGGATATTTTGCAACGAATTTTTCCAGCGCTTTATGAATAAAGGTGCCTTTATCCGCAGCCCCCGGATCTTCGGCAATCTCTTTCAGCGGCCGTAACTCCAAAATCGCATCTGCAAAAATTGAATAGGGATCACGGATCCATTTCTCAATGCGGGTCACCGACAGACGGCGCGGGCGATCTTTAACGGGCGGTGTTGGTCGCGGCGCTGCCACAGGCCTCACTTTACCGGGCTGATCCATCAACCGCTGCCAACTTAACAAATTCGCGCTGTTGGTCCCCTCAAGGCTACGGTCATTCTTTTTAAGCAGTGTTTCCAGGCGCAGTAACCAACGGCTTGGCACTGTGGGAGTGCCATCAATTTTCTCAGATCGCGTCAAAATCACTTCTTTTGCGCAAAATGCCTGCTGAAAGTCATGGGCTGATAAGCCGACTTTTTTCTCTGGGAGTGGTAACTGAAATTGTTGCCGCATGGGGCGGCTCATCCAAGGATCATTACCCGCCTCTGGCGGCCAAACACCCTTGTTAAGCCCCCCAAGGATCATCAAATCAGCCCGCTGCAGGCGTCCCTCAATAGGCCCCCAAATTTGCAACCGTGGATGCTGTCCGTACTGACTGCGCACCATACGGCCGATCATTAGACTATCTAAAAGATCTGGCCAGCTTCCCGGATTAACCGGTCCTGCAATATCGCCCGCCCGCAGAAGTTCTGAGACGAAAGTCGCTGCGGCTTCTCCGAAATGACCTTTCCAGATGTTTGATCCTGTACCATCCTCAAAAAGCGATAAGCCCTCACAGAAAGCCACATGGGCTTTTAGATATTCGACCAAATCCACATGTTTTTGCGCGCTAAGATCGGCAAAAGGCTGGGCAAGAACGCTAAATTTTTCAAACCATTCACTCAGCTCTTCAGGTGCTTTCTTTTTATCCAAACGCTGCTCAAGCACATCTTTTAACCCAGCAAGTCCGGGTGCTGGCCGCGGGCCACGCAAAACTGCCAGTTCAAACGCCCGCACAAAATTTCGAAACTCTCCGCGCGCCATCCCAAGGGAAGCGTAGGGGTGTTTCAGTGCCGCAAGCAGTGCAACTGGGTCGCATTTTTCAGCCATCATCCGTGCCGTCAGACGCAAAAAGACACCAGCAGGTGACTGATCGAGGCTAGTTCCTGCACTGTCGTCAACCTCAATATTCCAGCGCCGTAACTCAGCACTGACCCGCCGCGATAAATCACGGTCAGGGGTGACAAGAACCGCCGTTTTGGTCGGATGGTCCAATGTTTCGCGCATGAGTAACGCCACGACCTGCGCTTCCGCTTGCGATCCGCCGCACGTCACTTGCTGCACATTACCGATTTGATCTGCGCTTGGGACATGGGCATTTTGCCATTGATCCGTGGTCTGGGCAGGGCGCATGGCTTCTGATAAAAATTGCACACGCTCTAGCGAACAACTCTGTGCCTCTTCAATGATTATATCGGGGACATCATCCCGGGTCAGTCCCGCTTTTACAAGCAGGCGCGCCAATCCATATTGAGGGTGGCTCGGTTCTTCCTCCAGCAAATTCCACGCTTCATCGTCCAAATGCCGATCCAACCCCGGTAAAATCACCATGCCGTTTGGCATTTTGGAGACCAGGAGCAAAAGCTCTGACGTTGCCGGAATTGAGCCCGTGGAGCCCACGGCATAAATATGCCCTGTGGGAGGCTTCCGCCGCCATTCTTCCACTTGCGCTCGCAAAAGCATGTCCCGCCGAAGGGCTGGATCAATGGCCCCTTCTGCTTCCAGAATAGTCGGCCAGACGTCACTGATGATGGTGAGAAATTCTAGAATGACCTGCCAATGAGAGGCATATTCGTCTGGCACCAAGTTTTTAAGATCTGCAAAATCTACCCCCTCGGTCTGGACTTGATCAAGCAGTCGCGCCAGTTCCAATGATAAGCCCACAGCTTGGGCAAAGTCGTGTTTTTCTGGATCTCTCTGTTCGATAAGCCGTGCCAGTAGCAATTGACGGCGCAGACCTTCAATGGCCGGCGGAAGATCCAAACTCCCGGCGAAATCCGTATCCAGCCCCAAATCACCTTCAAGAGCCAACTCGTCCTCATCCACGTCACCCAAAGGGCGCATACGCGGGAGAAGCAATGGCTTGCCTTTCGTTTCCCGAAGGAACGCGTTTTGAAGCGCCCGCGCTGCCCGGCGGGTGGTTGTCAGGATCGTGACATTCCCCAATGTGGTTAAGTCATCCCCGTGACGGCGCAACAGCTCCTTCGCCAAGCAATCTACGAATGCCATTTGCGGTGGGATGTTAAGAATTGTTGTCTCTGTCAGGGTTTTAACTGTCACAGTTCGCGAATTTTCTTTTCAATGATGTCCAAGGCAGCTTCTGTTCCAGCATGCAGCCATTGACCCGGGTGGCGCAAGCCAAATAACCGTCCTTGCGCTTGGGCTTTATCGAAAATAACGTTCATGGAAAACTTTCCGGGCTCTATTCCCATAAACAAGTCTGGGTTGATGATCTGGATGCCAGAAAAGATAAATGGTGCCTGATCCCGGGCCGCGCAGCGGGAGAGCCCGCCGGTTTCCGACATATGATAGTCGCCGGACCCATCATAACCAACAGCCGCTTCTTTTGGTTGTAGCAACAACAAGACATCCATTGTTTCTGGATCCCAATAGTCTATCGCTGCTTTAAGCGACGTGGCATGGCCGTCCCGAATGATCACATCTGAATTTAGAACAGCAAATGGCTCGCTTCCAAGAAGCGGAAGGGCTTTCTGCACGCCGCCGCCTGTCTCCAAAAGTGCACCTCGCTCATCTGACACTGTAATTTCCAGATCAGTCACTGTTTCCACATGAGCTTCAATTTGATCAGCAAGATAATGACAATTAACCACCGCTTTTTTAATGCCCGCTCCGCGCAAGAGATCAAAGCTGTAGTCGATCAGAGCTTTCCCAGCCACTTTGATCAGGGGTTTCGGTGTTGTGTCTGTTAGGGGGCGCAATCTACGGCCAAGGCCTGCGGCTAATACCATTGCGCTTGAGATTTTGTTTTCCAAGTCTTTTTCCCTAACTCAATTTTCCAATGCTCACAGTAATCCAATATTTTAGCGCAAGTAGATCGGGATGGGTTAAATTTGTTTGTAAATGAGCAATCATTCGCGGCATAAATTCCAGATATCGAGGTTTATTGTCTCGATCCGCAAGACGGGTAAAAATTCCCATAATCCGCAGAGCTCTATGGGCTCCCAAGATCGCATACATCCGTCTAAATTCTGTCTCATCAACACCCGATTTCGCAATATATCGGTCCAGCATTTTTCCAGCAATTTCCGGTGATACATCTCGGCGAGCATCTTGTAACAAAGACACTAAGTCATAGGCGGCAGGGCCGGTCATGGCATCTTGGTAATCCAGAATTCCTAAGGCTTTCAAGCCATCTCGATCTGGCAGATACACCAAATTCTCCGCATGAAAATCGCGGAGTAGTAGACCTTCTTTATCATCTTCCAGATTTTTAAGAAGTTGGCGCCAGATTTGTTGAAAGAAAAATCGGGCGTTATCAGGCAAGGCTTTATCCGTTACTTTTGGAACGTACCAATCCAGAAACATTGTGTTTTGATCAAGCACATAGTTAGATGAAAAATAGGGCAAACCAGTGGGCCGCTCTTGATTTGAAAGATCGACTAAAAAATTTGTGGCCAATTCATAGAGTGTTTCTTCATCTGCACCTTCAGTCAGTAACCAAGCAAACAAGTCATTTCCAAAATCTTCCAGCAAAACCAAACCTGAGGCGATATCAGATGCCAAAACTGTCGGCGCACTATATCCAGCGGTTTGCAAAATATCTGTGACGTTCAGGAATTTTTTTACCACTTTCGGGTCCGGATCAATCATCAAGATAGCTGTACCGTCAAATCTGGTTAGCCGCTCGTATTGGCGACTAGAGGCATCGCCTGCAAGCTGTGTCCGGCTTGACGACCCCCAGTTACTTTTTTCCAGAAATGCTGTGATTAACGCATCCATCTGTCCGTTCAATCCGTTAGATTTTTAAGTCTGTCTTGCCAGAATTCTGGCCCTGTCACCGTGATAATTCGCGTTCCTTCATCCCCGCCTTCAGGGATTGAAAGTGTGATATCCAAAGACATCTCCGGAGCAAGGTCTTTCAAATTGGAAGCCCATTCAATCAGAGTAATGCCCGTATCATACGCCTCTTCGATATCAAGTTCCCAGACTTCTTCTGGGTCTTCAAGGCGGTAGAAATCATAATGGTAAATTGGCGCCGGTTCGCATTCATAGGTCAGCAATAAGTTAAATGTCGGGCTTGGAACTTCCGTTACCTCCCCGCATAACCCCCGAATAAGCGCCCGTGCAAAAGCCGTCTTTCCAGCACCCAACGTTCCATTTAAGGTGACAATATCCTGAGCCTTCAAAATAGCGCCCAAGGATTTTGCGAAGGCAGCCGTTTCATGTTCATTTGCAACGGTTGCTTGCAGTAGGGGTGTCATTTCTGCCGTACTCTCTAGTTTGGTTTAGCGTCAAGGCATACGGTGGCCGGCAATTGGCACTTGATTGTTGTTCCTGCATTTTCAGCAGATTCCAACTCGACCCATCCACCATGCATTTCAACGAAACTCTTAACCAACGACAACCCAATACCGGCACCGGCATTCTCGTGGGTTGTGTCCCCTTTGGAGAAACGTTCAAAAATCTTGGCTTGCATGGCAACTGGAATTCCAATGCCTGTATCAATAACCGTGACAAGAAGGCCTTCGTCATTTCGGCTGGCTTCCAGTCGAACTTCGCCGCCCGGCTCTGTAAATTTAATGGAATTGCTAAACAGATTAAAGATAACCTGTTTCATGCGCCGCTCATCCAGATTAGCCCAGCCAAGATCGTTGGACACATTGAAATCAATGTTGATCCGACGCTTGCGGGCGCGATCATGAACCATGGTGACCACATTGGCGAGCAAGGCGTGAACATCAACAGGTTCCAGGTCCAACTCAATATTACCCGCCTGAATATTTGCCATATCCAGAATATCATTAATCAAATGCAGCAAATGATTCGAGCTGTCCAAAATCCCTTGCCCATATTCACCTTGCTTATTGTTCAGTGGGCCAAAGAACTGTTTCACTAGAATTTCTGAAAATCCAATAATCGTGTTTAGCGGAGTTCGAAGTTCGTGGCTCACACTTGCCACAAATTCGGTTTTCATACGGTCACCAGCTTCAAGCGCTTCATTTCGTTCAGTGAGCACACGTTCAATCCGAAGCTGATCGGTCACGTCCAAATAAGTATAGAGAACATTTCCATCAGGAAGCGGTACGCGGTTGTAGTTTATAATACGGTCTTTGGGATGGTTAAGTTTTCCGCTGTAAGCGTCCCGGCGCGTGACGTTAGCAATATACCGTTCTCGAAGGTCGCCGCTTGGATCAACCTTCCACTGCGAAAATATTTTATCGATCAGTACCGAAATATGCATGTCTTCTTCAAGATGTGCTGGGGGCACGCCCCAAATATCTGCAAAGCCCGAGTTAAACAGCTTCAACCGGGCATCTGCGCCAAACACGGCGACCCCTTCATACAAGTTATCAAGGGTTGCGCGCTGAACGGCCGTTTGTGTATTACGAGCCCGCTCCAGTACCACTTTATCAGTAACATCTTCAAACATGAAGAACAGCCCACCAAAAGAATGCGGAGCAATTACTGTGCGGAGCATGGTTTCATCCGGAAGCTGGACCAGTTCTTCTTTCATATTAATCAAATTGGTAAAAAGCGCTTTTCGTTTGGCTTTATAAGCGCTGAAATCCGCCTGTTCCGGCAAACGACGCAATTCCCGCTGTTTATCCAAGATTTCAAGAATTGTTGGTTTATCATGCAGGAATGAATCTTCTATTTTCCAAAGGCGTGCATAGGTTTGATTATAAAAGACGAGCCGTAAATCTGGACTGTAAATGGCAATGGCGGTGGTGATATTTTCAAGAACACTTTCCTGACCGCGCGCATGTTCGTTCATTTCAGACGCCATCTGCTCCTCGCGGCTGACGTCTTCTGCAAAACCGGCAAGTTGATTTTCAAATTCCAGGGGAACTTCATGAATTTTAAAACTATGAAGATCGCCGCCAACCACATACCGGCGGATTTCAGATTGATGCGCTTGGGAAACTCGAGCTTTTGCCGCCAACTTGCGGGCTTGATCCGGCTCTCTGTTTGACGCCAGCTCCGGCATGTCTCCCAAGGTTGATGGAGGGCCAACAATGGTTTCGTATTTTGTATTGTGCCAGACAATTCTAGATTGTTGATCCCTGCGCCAGGCCGCAAAGGGTGCTGCGTTTAAAAGATCAATAAAATCATCTCTTTCAGCACGCGTGTCCATCAGGGCCGACTTCAGGCCGAGGACGTCTTTATCAGTCGATTTTTTATCGTCCTGAACAATTTCTAATTCGTCTTCCAATAAGCGGACCCGATCCGCTAATTGATCTGAATGAGACAGTAAGGACAATGCCTTTTTCCGCATGACAAACAAAGCCATAGCAAGAACTAGCGCTAACAGCACAGCAAGCCACATGACAATCAGTTCAGTGGACGAAAAATCGATCTCCATACGCGAAAGCCTAAGCTTATCCTGATTCAGTTGACTTGCCGGGCCTGCAAAATGCAGCCTCCCGCCGACAGGTTTGCTTCAGAATGAGCAAAAAATTAGTAACAAAGACAACACTCTAAGGGAATAATTTCCATTCGAATATAAAAAAGGCCGCTAAAATAATATTAGCGGCCTTAATCATGATTTATTTATCGAAAGATTAGTAACGATAATGATCTGGTTTAAACGGTCCAGTTTGTTTCACACTGATGTAATCGGCTTGCGCTTCTGACAGTTCAGTGAGCTGTACGCCCAATCGTGCCAAATGCAAACGAGCTACTTTCTCGTCCAGATGCTTTGGAAGAACGTAAACTTCATTGCCATATTGCTCAGACCGCTCCCAAAGCTCAAGTTGCGCCAACACCTGATTGGTGAAGGATGCGCTCATCACAAAGCTTGGGTGACCGGTTGCACAGCCAAGGTTTACAAGGCGGCCTTCGGCCAAAACGATAATACGTTTGCCATCAGGAAACTCAACTTCGTCTACCTGTGGTTTCACGTTGTGCCATGGATAGTTGCGAAGGGCTTCGATATGAATTTCAGAATCAAAGTGACCGATGTTACAGACGATAGCGCGATCTCTCATTGCCCGCATATTATCAATTGTAATCACGTCGATATTACCGGTTGTTGTCACGAAAATATCGCCAAGCGGAGCCGCTTTATCCATGGTAACAACTTCATAGCCTTCCATAGCTGCTTGCAGCGCACAGATAGGATCAATTTCTGTCACCATCACCCGCGCACCCTGCGAGCGAAGAGAGGCCGCTGAACCTTTACCAACATCGCCGTAACCGGCAACAACAGCAACTTTACCCGCAACCATCACGTCAGTTGCCCGCTTGATGCCATCAACAAGGCTTTCGCGGCAACCGTAGAGATTATCAAATTTGGACTTGGTCACACTGTCATTTACATTGATGGCTGGAACTTTCAACGTTCCCGCTTTCGCCATGTCATACAGACGGTGCACACCAGTTGTTGTCTCTTCTGACAAGCCTTTGATATCGCCCAAATATTGTGGATAATCATCATGCATGATTTGAGTAAGATCGCCGCCGTCATCCAAAATCAAGTTTGGACGCCAGCCATTTGGTCCCTCGATTGTCTCTTTAATGCACCAAAGAAACTCTTCCTCAGTCAAACCTTTCCATGCAAACACAGGAACGCCTGTTACCGCAATCGCGGCTGCAGCTTGATCTTGAGTTGAAAAGATGTTGCATGATGACCAACGAACTTCTGCACCCAGAGCCGTTAAAGTTTCAATCAGAACAGCCGTCTGAATTGTCATGTGCAAGCAACCGGCAATCCGGGCACCTGTCAATGGTTTGTTTGCGCCGAATTCGTCGCGAAGAGCCATAAGCCCTGGCATTTCTGTTTCCGCAATTGTTATTTCTTTGCGGCCCCAGTCTGCAAGTGAAAGGTCTGCAACCTTAAAATCTTCTGAAGTTGACATGAGACGTTCGTTTCCCTTGTGAGTGAAAATTCTGGGCGGCGCCTGACAACATGGTTTAAGCGCACCTTACCCGTGAGGCTGGGTATATCAGGTCTCATTCAGTTAATCAACATCAATATAAAGACATCTTTATATCATGATTAATTAATTCTTAAGCACAGGCCGAAAAGTCAAAAAGGGCAGCCTATCCGTGCGGCTCTTCGTCCTGATCTTCACCAAACTTCCCTGCAACCAAAGTTTCAAGAGCCGTAAGGGCTTCATCCGCTTGCTCGCCGGATACGGAGACCCGGATAGAAGTTCCTTTAGAAGCTGCCAACATCATCAAGCCCATAATGGACGTGCCAGAGACATTGTTATCATCCTTAGTCACGATGATATCCGCCTGAAATTTTTCAGCGCATTTAACAAACTTCGCCGCAGCCCGCGCATGCAGGCCCCGTTTATTTTGAATTGTTAGGGATTTTTGAAGAGGGGTCGTCATTTCAACGCTCGTGCTGATCAGGTTTTATTGGCCAATAAATGTGAGGCAACGTTGATATATTTTCGGCCCGATTCTTGAGCTGCAGCAACAGCATGTTCCATATCATCTTCACCGCGCAGACTGGCAAGTTTGATTAACATGGGAAGATTGATGCCTGCAATAACTTCGACATTTGCTTTTTCCATGACGGAAATAGCCAGATTAGACGGCGTGCCACCAAACATGTCGGTTAGCAATATAACGCCGGAGCCGGTTTCCACTTCGGAGACCGCGTTCAGGATATCCTGGCGGCGCTGTTCCATATCATCATCGGGACCGATGGAAATGGCACGCACTTGATCTTGTGGTCCAACGACATGTTCGGTTGCAGCAACAAATTCCTCTGCCAGACGGCCATGTGTTACGAGTACCATTCCAATCATCTCAACTGCCCTTCAGTCATTCAAATTCACTTAGACCTCGACAAGGTCTCTATGTATTAGTTGGGTAAAATAGCCACTCTTTTCAATCTGGTCATGGATATTTTCCGCCACACAAACGGATCTGTGCCGTCCACCTGTACAACCAATTGCGATGGTAAGATAGGATTTTCCTTCTGCAAGATATCTGGGCAACAACAATTCAAGCATATTTACCAATTGCTCCATAAAGGGTGCAAAAGCAGTGTCCTCAGCAATATAGGCTGCAACCGCCGCATTTTTCCCAGATTCTGTCCTCAAAATCTCATCATAATAGGGGTTTCGAAGGAAGCGCATATCAAAAACCAGATCAGCTTCTCGCGGAACCCCCTTTTTATACGAAAAGGAGACAATGGTTGTGGTGAGAGCCGGCCTCTCTTTCAAGCTAAAGCGCTGGATCAGCTGATGACGTAAATCTGGAAGCGATAACAACGTGGTATCAATGCAGATATCGGCTTTGTTTTTCAACGGCTGGAACATGCCGCGCTCTTTCAAAATACCATCGGCAACGGGACGGTCACTTGCTAGGGGATGTTTTCTGCGAGTTTCGGTGAAACGTCGCTGCAATACTGCGTCATCACATTCCAAAAACAGCAGGCGCACTTCGCTGTTAGCATCCTCTTTCAATTTTGAAATGAGACTGAGTAAGCTCTGAGTTGAAAATCCGCTGGTTCTCGTATCAACGCCAACCGCGATGTTCAATCCGCCTTCACGGCTAATTTCCCGAACCAAAGGCGAAAGAAGTGACAGCGGGATGTTATCGGCAACTTCCCAGCCTAAATCTTCAAATTGCTTAAGCGTGGTTGATTTTCCAGCGCCAGAAAACCCGGTGATCAAGACAATGCGTGTGTGAGGTTTTATCATCAGAAATTCTTTTCAATCTGTGCCATTTATCCCTCGTCATTTCCGAAAACCTGAGGGTCAGGCCAAATATCAGCCATCCGTTTCAGCGCCAACTTAATGCGTGCCGGTGCTGAAGCTGCCATGGCATCTAATTGCATCAACGGGATATCGAGACCCTTTATATGGAGATATCGAGGCGTATCAGGCAACCGCTCGATGGTATCTGCTGGCATAAGATCACAGGCCAAATGAACCTCGGCATGGTCAATATAGGGCATTGAAATAAGGCCAAGCCCTCGAACTTCCATCATCCCAAGGATGGTTTTAGGGCCTTCTGCCAAAAGGCGGCCCTCTTTGACACGGAGATCAACATAATCGTCGGATACCAGCTCCGCCCCGCCCTCAATAAGGCGTAAAGATAAGTCTGATTTACCAACGCCGGAAGGCCCGCGCAGTAAAACAGCTTTCCCATTTATAGAGACGACAGATGCGTGCATTTTAGACATACACTGAACCTGCCCCTCTGATGGTTAGCTGTCAATCCCTGTTGGTGTTTTTCGGCAGACGGATGCTAAAACGAGCGCCAATAATGCTGCCATCGGGGCTTAATCTGTTTGAGGCTTTTATACTGCCATCATGGGCATCGATGATCAGGCGCGAAATACTTAACCCAAGGCCAGAATGCCGGCCAAAATCTTCTGCTTTTGGTCGTTCCGTATAGAAGCGGTTGAAAATCGCTTCGAGTTTATTCTCAGGCATTCCGCACCCTTGATCTTCCACATCCATCTGGACCCAATCAATTCCGCTGGTATCGCGATCTTCACTGACCCGCACCAGAACCCGCGTATTTTTTGGAGAAAAGGAAATGGCGTTTTCAATCAAATTGCGCAGAACTTGTCCCAAACGTCCCGGCACGCCGTTAATAATAATATCCTGACTTGAAATTTCCACTTCCACAGCAACGTCTGACGGGCCAAATCCGTTTTGATACAAGCCCACCACGCCCTCGATAAGTTCCACAAGAGAGATGATCTCTCCTTCACTGCGCGATAATTCCGCGTCAAGCCTACTCGCTGCGGAAATATCTGTGATCAATCTGTCTAGGCGCTTCACATCGCTGGAGATGACGTCCTGCAGTTTTTTACGGGTCTCGTCATCTTTCACTCGCTCAAAAGTCTCAATAGCAGTGCCGAGTGAGGTTAGGGGATTTTTCAGTTCATGAGAGACGTCGGCGGCAAAGGATTCAATAGCGTCCATTCTGTCATATAGAGCTACTGTCATTTTGCCAAAAGACGTAGATAAATCACCGATCTCATCTTGGCGATCTGAAAAATCGGGCATCTCCACACGGCGTCCAAGTCCCAAACGCACTTTATCTGCGGCTTCCGCCATTAGGTGGATGGGGGTGGCAATGGTGCGGGCAAGATACAAGGACAATAACAGGGTAATGACCACAGTGATTGAAAAGACGATGAGCGTGGTGACTTGCGCAGACTTCACCGCATCATCAATAGCGGCCCCGTCTTCAATGAGGATCAGCCCACCGAGAATGTGCTTAAACCCCTGAACAGGAAGGGCAACAGTAATCATTAGCCGACCCTCTTTGGTCTGGCGGATTACATTGGCGGTATCACCGCCAAGGGCCTCGGCTACTTCTGTAAAATCTTCAATGGTGACCGCTGTTTTTGGCGGAAAGAGCGGATAATCCTGGGCCACCGGTATGAGGTCTGCGAGATAACCATACAGGTTTTCGTAAAACTTTTGAACTTGGCCCGACTGATTTGGCGGCGGCAGCGGCTCGAAAATGATCTCACGGCCGGATGCTGCCAAAACACGGCTATCTGCGATCAGCTCGCCGTCTCGGTCATAAAGGCGTGCTGTGGTATCGGTCACCACAGCCAAACGTCGAAGTACACTGCGGATATTTCGGGTATCAAGTGTCAGGCGATTTACTTTACCAGCAAAAGACACCTCGTTTAGCGACGCCTCACCTAAGGCACCTGCAATCATTCGCCCATTGGTCGTCAACGCCTGAATACGGGCATCAATAAGGCCTGTTCGAAATTGATCAAGATAAAGGATGCCGCCCGCGAGAAAGAATACAGCGAACAAATTAATCGCCATGATCCGGCGACCTAGTGAGGAAAACGGGCCCCATTTTCGCTTTAAAGGCGACCGAGATCTCAGGCTCCTTTTACCAAGTGAGAAAACGCCCTTGGCTGAGGAGGTCTCTTCCGCATCAATCGGCGTGTCATCTTGCAGTACTGGCAACTTTGTCCCCGTCTATACCTGCTAAATCAGCAGCGCATATAGATTACTCTTTAAACCGATATCCCACACCATATAACGTCTCGATGGCAGAAAAATCGGTATCCACGTTGCGGATTTTTTTACGAAGCCGTTTGATGTGGCTGTCAATTGTCCGATCATCCACATAAATATTATCGTCATAGGCCGCATCCATTAATTGATCACGGCTTTTCACATGGCCCGGACGATACGCTAACGCATGCAACAACATAAACTCAGTAACGGTCAACGTCACTTCTTTTTCATCCCAGAAACAGGCATGACGCACACTGTCCAGGCGCAATCGTCCGCGCACCATAACATCTTCGTCAGGGGTTTCTTCATTATCGGTTTTTGCTTTATGGCGCCGTAGGACGGTGCGAATTCTCTCTACGAGCAGCCGTTGAGAGAACGGCTTTTTGACATAATCATCTGCCCCCATTTTAAGGCCCAGAAATTCGTCAATCTCATCGTCTTTGGACGTTAGGAAAATCACGGGTAATTCTGAGGTGCGCCGCAAACGGTTCAACATTTCCATGCCGTCCATGCGGGGCATTTTAATATCCAGAACCGCCAAATCAGGTGGGCTATCAGCAAAGGCAGCCAGAGCCTCTTCTCCATCAGAGAATTTCGAAACAGAGAACCCTTCAGATTCCAACAAAATCGAAACCGTTGTTAGGATATTAAGATCATCATCAACCAGCGCAATTCTTGTCGTCACTGCAAACCCCTTTTCAGCTTTCCCTACCATAATAGGTAAGTTACCCCCTTAATACCATCCTGCTTTTGGCACAATTGTGGCAAGATAGGGGCTAATCCAAGATATTAAAGTATTCACCAAACCATGAGAGGGCAAAAGACGGATTCTGAACGTCAAATATTTTGTAAAAAAAAGCGAAAAAAAACTGTCCAACTAGTCAGTTTTAAATGAAACCAAAATAAAAATTGGTTAACTAATTTCAAAATTGGACAAAATAAACAAAAACCGAAAGCCACACGAAAGATATGAAAATAAATTTCAGTTTTATGGCAATTTCATTACGCTAACTGTTGCACCGCCAAATCCGTAACCGTATCTTTGAGCATACGCATCAACAAACATATCTATTGGAGAGCCACTGTGGAACAAAAGGGACCTCGTAAGAGTTCTTATGGACTGGACAATCAAGGACTAAGTGCTGTTGGAACAGCTCACTGGAACTTGTCAGCCCCGTCACTTTATAAAGAAGCACTCGCCCGGGGGGAAGCATCGCTTTCAGAAGGCGGAGCACTTGTTGCCTTAACAGGTCAACACACCGGTCGATCTGCCAACGATAAGTTCATCGTTAAAGAAAGCAGTAGTGAAGACAATATTTGGTGGGGAAAGGTCAATAAACCGATCGAACAAGCCAAATTTGCCGGCCTCCATAAAAAAATGATCTCCCACATGGCAGGCAAAGAAATCTTTGTTCAAGACTGCTACGCTGGTGCTGATAAAAACAACCGTTTGCGCGTTCGTATCATCTCGGAATGCGCTTGGCACAGTCTGTTTGCGCGCAATATGTTTATTCAGCCCGCAGCAGAAGAGCTGGATGATTTTGTTCCAGAATTCACAATTGTTCAGGCGCCGTCCCTAGAGGCCGACCCTGCAGTTGATGGCACACGCTCCGAAGTTTTTGTTGTGGCAAACTTTGCAGAAAAAATGGTTATCGTTGGCGGCACATCTTATGCTGGTGAGACGAAGAAATCCGTTTTCTCGATCCTCAACTACCTTCTGCCAGAAAAGAACATCTTGCCCATGCATTGCTCTGTTAATGTGAGCAGTGAAGGCGACAGCGCGGTTTTCTTTGGCCTATCCGGGACCGGTAAAACCACACTTTCTGCTGATGCGAGCCGTATGCTCATTGGTGATGATGAACATGGTTGGTCTGACGACGGCGTTTTCAATTTTGAAGGCGGCTGTTATGCAAAGGTCATTAAGCTTTCAGAAGAAGCTGAACCTGAAATTTATGCAACAACGGGCCGTTTCGGAACTGTCCTTGAAAATGTTGTTATGGATGAAAATGGTAAGCTGGATTTGGATGACAATCGTCATACAGAAAATACCCGCGCGTCCTACCCCATTCATTTCATCCCCAATGCCAGTGACACCGGCATCGCAGGCAACCCCAAAAATGTCATCATGCTAACAGCCGATGCATTTGGTGTTTTGCCTCCGATTTCAAAACTGACACCTGAACAGGCCATGTATCACTTTATCTCTGGTTATACAGCCAAGCTTGCAGGAACTGAAAAAGGTCTGGGCACAGAGCCACAAGCGGCTTTCTCAACCTGCTTTGGTGCACCGTTTATGCCGCGCCATCCGTCAGTTTACGCCAAACTTCTTGGTGACAAAATTGCCAAACATGATGTCAATTGCTGGCTTGTAAATACAGGTTGGACAGGCGGCGCCTACGGCACTGGCCACCGCATGCCAATTGGCCACACCCGCAGCTTGGTCAACGCGGCGCTGGACGGCACACTTGCAACTGTTGAAATGGAGAAAGATCCGTTCTTCGGTCTTTCAATTCCAAAAACATGCGAAAATGTGCCAAGCGAGATTTTGAACCCGCGCAATACATGGGCTGATAAAGACGCCTATGACAAGCAAGCAGCACATCTTGTTCATCTGTTCATCGAAAACTTCGAACAGTTTGCAGAATACGTAAATGAAGAAGTAATGAATTCAGCGCCAAAACGCGCTTAACTCAGTCAACTCGACATCTGAAGCCTCCGCCCATCCGGCGGGGGCTTTTTTTATACCTAAAGTCTGTCAAATTACGCTACATGTATTGTCCTCAAATTAAAGGAGCGAACATGCGCGACGCTGTAATTTTCGATATGGATGGATTGTTACTGGATACAGAACAGGTTGCTTTACGCACCTTTACAGAGACTTGCGCTCATTTCGGCTTATCTTTCGATCTTGAACTCTACCATCAATGCATTGGGAGCAATCTACAGCGAACGGCCAACATTCTGGAAAAGGGCATAGATGGTTTTTCAAAAGAGAAATTCATGCCCGTTTGGAACGCAGCCTACGTTGAAAATGCCGTGGAAAAATCAGTCCCCATAAAGACAGGCGTCCTAGACTTCTTGAACATGCTTCGCTCTAGTAATGTGCCCTGCGCCATTGCAACGTCATCCCCCCGCAGAAACGCAACCCGGAAACTTGAAAATTCAGGTTTGAGCGGCTACTTTTCTGAATTTATGTTCGGTGATGAAGTAACAGACAGTAAACCTCACCCTGAAATTTACCTAAAAGCCGCTGAGAAGCTGGAGATAGATCCGAAAAACTGCCTCGCGCTAGAAGATTCCGATAATGGTGTTCGGGCGGCTCACGGGGCTGGCATGTTTGTGTTTCAGGTCCCTGATATAGTGGATCCATCGGCCGATGTTTTGAAACTCGGCCATGAAATTGTGCCCACTGTCGCCCATGTTCACCAACGGTTTATTGCTAAGACCAAATTGTAATTTTATAGAGGTCCAGATATAACTATTACTGGCTTCGTCCGAACGGGGAGGCTAAACGAAAATAATTACGCCCGCTCGATTTCCAAACATCACCTAAATTAAGGCACTCGCTATGTGGTCTGTTTCCTTATCCATACTTCCAATTTTCCTGCTGCTTATTTTGGGCTATGGCCTTCGCACTAAGGGATTTCCTGGGGATAATTTTTGGCCCTTGGCTGATAAGGTAACTTACTGGATTCTATTTCCGTCCTTATTACTTTATCGGACGACCACCGCGCCTTTAACCGGCGATGTTCTCGTCCCCTTTGCCATCGCCCTTATTGGGGCGCTCAGCGTCTGCGCCATTTTGGCAGTGCTCGCCGCTAAGTTCCTTAAATTCTCCAATCCACTTTCTGGCTCATTGTTTCAAGGGGCCACCCGCCATAATACCTTTATCGCCTTTGCCACCGCTGACATGCTGTTTGGCAATGATGGATTACTTCTGGCAGCCGTTGCCACATCGATTTTAGTGCCGCCAACAAATCTGTTTTGTGTGTCTGCCCTTGTCATTTATCAAGGGAACAAGGACGGCACGCTGAAAAAGCGCCTTTTGCAGGAAATTTTGCGAAATCCGTTGCTGCTTGCCATCGGAATTGGTGTTTCTCTTAACCTATCCGGCATTGGTCCACTGCCCGTTATTCATGATATGGCGAACATACTCTCTCGGGCCGCATTGCCGTTTGCCCTATTGTGTGTGGGCGCCGGGCTTCATATGCACTCAATGCGCTCTGAAATTGGAGCCGTCACACTTGCAGCAGTCGCCAAATTAGCCGTCTTCCCTGCGGTTATGATCGGGGCAATTTTGCTCACTGGATTGGACGGCGTGGCCGCTGTTATTCTGGTGATTTACGGGGCTGTTCCAACGGCAAGTTCCGGTTATGCATTGGCAAAACAACTGGGCAGCGATGCAGAAGCCATGGCAGCTATCATCACCATTCAAACGCTCCTGTCCATGGCCACATTGCCAATTTCAATTGCCTTGGCGACATCCTATTTTATAGGCGGATAGGCATCAGCCAAGTTTTGTGATGGTGGGGTTCGGTCCGCAAAGAGCACATACTGGATCAGGGCGCACCTTCACTTTTCGAAACTCGGTATAAAGTGCGTCATAAATGACAAGGCTTCCCGATAGACTTTGGCCAGCGCCGAGCAATTCTTTTAAAATCTCTGTTGCTTGCAATGACCCCATGGTGCCCGCAAGTGCGCCCAAAACACCCGCTTCGCCGCAGGTTCTGGCAACATCATCAGGCGGCGGCGCTGGGAAAATACATCGGTAGCAGGGATGCTCATCCCCTTCGAACGCTTTGTAAGTGGATAGCTGTCCTTCAAACTGCAGCATAGCCGCCGATACCAGCGGCTTTTTCAAAAAATAGCAGGCGTCATTTATCAAAAAGCGCGTATCAAAATTATCTGATCCATCAGCGATGAGATCATAGTCAGAAAACAACATTTCGACATTATCAACAGTCAATCGTTCCGTATGCGGTATGAGCTTCACATCCGGATTAATCTCCGCTACAGATTTCGCAGCACTCAGCACTTTAGGGGTGCCAATATCTGTCATTCCATGCGCAATTTGGCGCTGCAGATTTGATAAATCCACAACGTCATCATCAACAACACCGATAGTGCCAACGCCCGCTGCGGCAAGATACATAATCAGCGGTGAGCCAAGCCCACCTGCCCCGACGATCAACACTTTGGATTGCAGTAGTTTTTTCTGCCCAATACCGCCAACTTCGCGCAAAACAATATGGCGCGCATAGCGATCTAACTGATCATCGGTCAGGTTCATGCTTATATTCCGTCAAACAGGGCTGTTGTCAGATACCGTTCGGCAAATGAAGGGACGATAACAACAATTGTTTTTCCAGCCAGCTCGTCCCGTTCTGCAAGTTCTAGCGCCGCTGCAACAGCCGCACCAGAGGAAATACCCACAGGTACACCCTCTTCCCGGGCCAGCGAGCGAGCTGTCTCAAAAGCTGTCTCGTTGCCAATGGTCAAAACCTCGTCAATGAGAGTTTCATCAAGGTTTTTAGGCGAGAAGCCTGCGCCAATGCCCTGAATTTTATGAGGACCGGGCTGTCCGCCAGATAGAACAGGGCTATCTTCAGGTTCAACAGCGATAATTTTGATGTCGCTCCGCTTTGCTTTCAAAACACTGCCAACACCGGTCAAGGTTCCGCCAGTGCCCACACCCATAACAACTACGTCAACTTTTCCGTCAGTATCGTTCCAGATTTCATCAGCTGTCGTCACTTTATGAACGGCCGGGTTAGCTGGATTTTCAAACTGTTGCGGAATAACAGCGTTATCGCTTTCAGCAACCATCTCATTTGCCCGCGCAATGGCACCGTTCATGCCCTTGGCAGCTTCAGTCAGCTCCAGCTTTGCCCCCAGAAGTTTGAGCATTTTACGGCGCTCAATTGACATGCTTTCCGGCATAACAAGGGTCAGATCATAGCCTTTCGCTGCACACACAAAAGCAAGGCCAATTCCCGTATTGCCAGAGGTTGGTTCAATAATCTTGGTTTCGGCATTTATTTTACCGGCATCTTCCAAGGCTTCGATCATGGCAGCAGCAATTCTGTCTTTGACAGATGCCAGCGGATTAAAAAATTCCAGTTTTAAAAGGATTTCTGCTTTTGCACCGCGATTTTTACCAAACCGATTGACGCGAACCAGCGGCGTTGCACCGATTGTATCCACAATGCTGTCATAGATCTTACCGCGTGGGGGATTATTGTTCATGATTATATCCGCTTTTAAATGTTAAAATCGTTGTTAGATTTGGAAACCTCTGCCGTGCAATCGGCATCCGCCCGGCGGCACAATTCTTCCAGTGTCACCATATCCAATTGTTTCAGCATTGCCGCCTGTGCCTCTACCCAAAGAGGACCGACAACTTTCTGGCCAATTTCAGATGAAAATATTTGTTCATGCCCTTCGGCTTCATCTGCAGCCCCAATGACCCGCACAATGTCGCCCGCAGTAATACGTCTGCGTTCCCGCGCTAAGCGATAACCACCGCGCGGGCCGCGCACACCTTTTAGAATACCGGCATGCACGAGTTGCTGCATAACCTGCTCAAGATAGCGCTGGGGAATTCCCTGACGTTGCGTGATTTCCTTTGATTGCACCGGATCTGGACGGGCATTAAAGGCGATATCCACCACCGCCTCCAGCGCATACAGCATCTTTTTGGGCAAATGTAACATGGGCTATTCCTTCGCTGCTGCGACACCGGTTGAGCCAAACCCACCGGCTCCGCGCGCGGTTTCATCTAAGTCATCGCATTCTGCCCAAACACCGACTGTGATGGGCGCAATTACCATTT
>CAJXWA010000042.1 GCA_913062525.1 uncultured Alphaproteobacteria bacterium
GGTCTTATTGGTGTTGTCGCAATCTTCATCGCTGATTGGTTCTTTGTTCCCGGCGATGCAAGTGGTGGATTAAAAACAGTATATTACATCTTACCTGCTGCGATGCTGGTTTATGGTCTGAAACATGCGTCCATCCGTTTGGTGGAGATTGAAGCCATTCGTGTTGTCTCTCCTCCAGTAATTTTGATTGTTGCTGTTCTTGGTTCCATTCTCGGTGGCATCACTAACCCAACAGCCGCTGCCGGCTTAGGTGCCGCTGGTGCGATCATGTTGGCCGCCAACCGAAAATTGAAAGACAATAATCAATCAGCTAAAGTCATTATTTGGGCAGCGTTAGCAATTATTGTTCTCCTGTTAATGCGCGGCAATTTTGATCTGCGTATGGGGTTGGATAACATCAACTTCGACAACAAGATGGCAATTCTCACTGCTGTTATTTCTTACCACATTGCTCTGTTTGGTTTGATTTATTCCAGCTGGATCTTGGTCCGCGAAAAAATTATGTCGGGTATTTTGAACGAAACCACCAAGGTTACGTCCATGGTATTCGTCATTCTGATTGCCTCACTCTTTTTGAGCCTGACAATCCGATCGTTTGGCGGCGAACACTACATTCAAGTGTTCTTGCAATCATTTGAAGACCCACGCACATTGTTGATCGTGGTAATGATTGTTCTGTTCTTCTTGGGCTTTGTATTGGATTTCATTGAGATCATTTTCATTGTTATCCCAATTGTCGGACCCGTGATTTATGCGGCTGATCCAAACCTTATGCATCCAGCATGGATCACAATCCTGATTGCTGTAAATTTACAGACATCGTTCATCACACCTCCGTTTGGCTTTGCGTTGTTCTATCTTCGCGGCGTTGCTCCTCCGGATGTAACTACTATGGATATCTATAAAGGTGTTATTCCTTTTGTGATCATTCAAGTAGTTGGTCTTTTGCTACTTTGGCATTTCCCAGCAATTACGACGTTCCTACCTGAATTACTGCCCGCAAACTGACGCGGCATGTATAAAAACAAAAAAGCCGCTGGTTATTCCAGCGGCTTTTTTTGTAGGTGTTTTCAAAAGTAGAAATTAGATTGCGATTGCTCGTTGTTTCTTCTTCAATTTTCTAAAGTCATAAATTCCTGGAGCCTCTGTTGGGTTGACATCGACATCAAAAATCTGAGCTTTCTGAATTTTCTGGGTGCTTGTTGTTGGTAGGCTATCCACAAACAACACCCATCCAGGTGGTTTGAAATATGCCAGCTTGGCAAATGCAAACTCAAACAGTTCCCGGGCGAGCTCTTGAGTATTATCAAAGCCCTCCATCAACACAATACAGGCCATGACTTCTTCTTCGCGAATATCGTCAGGGGCTGCAATGACAGCTATTTGTGCAATGGCTTCGTGAGCTTGCATTGCAGCTTCGACTTCGGCTGCTGCTATGTTTTCGCCAGAGCGCCGAATGATATTTTTCTTACGATCTACGAAATACAACATCCCGGTTTCATCTTGAACTACGGTATCTCCAGTATGAAACCATCCACCTGCCCAAGCTTCCTCTGTCGCATCCTCATTATTCAGATATCCTGCGAAGAAGCCTTTACGTGGATTTTCGCCTACGGCTCGCACAAGGAGCTCTCCTTGCTCGCCTCGTGGAAGTTCGTGGCCGTTTTCGTCTGCGATTTTGGCATCAAAATCGCCATATGGTCGCCCAAATGCGCGCGTATCAATTTGACGCGGTTCTGAGTTTACATTGAAGATACGGCCAGTTTCCGTCATTCCCCAGACTTCGTATAATGGGAATCCGTAACGGTCTTCAAAGACACCATGTAAATCTGGGTCAACGCCGCCACCGATACCAAACCGTACAGAATGTGATCGTTCTAACTCGTTATCGGGCTGATTTAACAACATCGGCGGAACAACGCCCAAATAATGAATGATTGTTGCTTTGGTCTCATTGACATCCTGCCACCAACCTGACGGGTGAAAACGGTCAGGAATAATCAAACATCCACCCGTGACGAGCATACAGCCAAGCGAGACAATTGCTGCGTTCATATGAAACAATGGCAACGGATTATACAAGCGTTCTTTGCCTGGACGGATCTGGATTAATCCGCTCATATCTGCATACCAGTTCGCAGCGATCAAATGATAATCATTGTTGAGAATGCAGCCCTTTGGACGCCCCGTTGTTCCAGAAGTATAAAGAAGGCTTGCCTCTGTCATCAAACCCGCTGTCCCCGCGCCAGGTAGGTTGTCAGGTGATGGCAAGTTTTCAAAAAAATCGTTATCAGAGACAACCCGAAGCGGGCGCTCCCGAGCTTCAGCGACAGCTTTAATATCTTCTAATCGGTCATCAAGCGTCACAACAAGATCGGCATCAGAATGGCTCATCTGATACAGAATTTCTTCGTGGCGATAATCCGGATTTATGGGAACACAAGAAATTCCAAGTGCATTAAGTGCAATTAAATGGAAAACATATTCCGGTCTGTTTTCCAGCAGAAAACCAACGCGTTGCCCAAATCCATATCCCGCATTGGTATAGGTTTGCATGATACGGTCAACTTGATCCGCAACCTGCCTGTACGTAAATTCTATCCCATCTGGATAGTAGTTTCGTTTTTTGAGAGGAGGCACACATAAAAAAGCATGTTCAGGATAAGTTTCAGCCGTTTTACAAAACGCCTCATACAAGGTGTTCATGGGTGCCCCTTCTTATTTTTATTTAAATTTGTTATTCCGGCTAAACCCGCGTGGTGCCAATCTTCCAGCATTCCCCCGGCGCGTAAACCATCCGGTCAATTCGGTTTCCGTTCGTGTCCGTTCCCCAGACTTCCAAGTCAAACCGGTCTCTTTATTGAAAGTCTTGATATCGGAAAGGCCGCCGTCTTTAAAGCGTTGCAGGGTAACGCCGCGACCGCGAGTCATTTCAGATATTTCATCAAGAGCAAAACAGTTCAATTTACGATTATCGCCAATGACAGCGACGGAATCCCCGTTTAGTTCTTCACAGAATGCAGCTTCATTATCTCCAGTAACATTTAGCGTCTGCTTGCCATTTCGGGTTTGTGCAATAATGCTGTTTTCATCCACAATAAATCCGCGTCCATCCGTAGATGCAATGAGCAGTTTTCGGCCCGGTTTATGGACAAACAAGGAGACGATCTCTTGGTCATTCCCAAGATCTATCATTAGACGAATTGGTTCGCCATGCCCACGTCCACGTGGTATGCCGTCGCAACCGATTGTATAGAAACGGCCGTTTGTGCCGAACAGAACCAATTTATCTGTGGTTTCTGCCGTGATCCAGAAGCTCGCTTTATCACCATCTTTATATTTTTCTTCCCCGGTTTCGGTCACATGGCCTTTTATCGCCCGGACCCAACCTTTTTCAGAACAAATCACGGTGATCGGTTCTTTTTCAATCATCGCTTCTAACGGGATATCTGCAAGTTCTTTGGCCTCCCCGATCGTTGTCCGGCGGTTAGAAACCTCAGGAACACTCTTCAGCGTTTTTTTCAGGTCTTTGAGTTCCCCTGTAATCGCTTCTTTTTGAAGAATTTCACTTTCAAGCAAAGCTTCAAGCCCAACTTTTTCTTCGGTCAGTTTGGTATGTTCAGTGCGAAGTTCCATTTCTTCAAGTTTACGAAGTGAGCGCAATCGCATGTTTAAAACTGCTTCGGCCTGAACTTCTGTCAGCGTGAAGGTTTCCATCATCTGTTGTTTTGGATGATCTTCTTCTCGAATAATCCGGATTACTTCATCCAGATTAAGGAATACAATCAGATAACCTTCGAGCACTTCCAGTCGATTTTCAATCTTCCCAAGACGGAAGCGAGACCGGCGTCTTAACACAACAAATCTGTGTTTCAGAAATTCTTCTAGAACGTCTTGAATGCTCATAACACGGGGTGTTTGAGTGGCATCCAGTACGTTCATGTTTAATGAGAACCGGTTCTCGAGGTCTGTAAACCTGAACAAACCTTGCATGAGCATTTCAGGGTCAACATTCTTACTTTTTGGCTCAATAACCAGCCGAATATCTTCAGCAGACTCGTCGCGAACATCGCCCAGAAGTGGAAATTTTTTGGCCTGAATAAGTTCCGCAATGCGTTCAATCAGTTTCCCTTTTTGAACTTGATAGGGAATTTCAGTGACCACGATCTGATAGGTGCCGCGTGGACCTGGCTCTACTTCCCAGCGAGCTCGTTGACGAAATCCACCACGGCCCGTGAGGTATGCTTCCCGAATATTTTCCGGTTTTTCAACAAGCTCTCCGCCTGTTGGGAAATCGGGTCCAGGAATGAATTCAAGCAACTTATCAATTCGTGATTTTGGCTTTTCGGCCAACTCTTTGAGTTTCTCTTCATCTTCTGTGTAATATTTCACAAGATAGAGAAGCGCGTTACAAAGCTCGGTTGCATTGTGCGGCGGAATAGATGTTGCCATACCAACCGCGATACCGGTAGATCCGTTGGCAAGCAGGTTTGGAAATGCCGCGGGCAAAACCATGGGTTCGCTCTCTTCACCGTCATAGGTGGGGCGAAAATCGACCGCGTCCTTATCAAGATCTTGCAGGAGTAGTTCTGCAAAGATTGTCATGCGCGATTCTGTATACCGCATGGCCGCCGCATTATCACCGTCAATGTTACCAAAGTTCCCTTGGCCATCGACCAGCGTATACCGCTGCGCAAAATCCTGGGCTAACCGGACGAGGGCATCATAGACGGATTGGTCACCATGGGGATGATACTTACCGATCACGTCGCCAACGACACGTGCGCATTTCTTGTAACCGGACGCTGGGTCCAGCTTCAGCATGCGCATTGCGTATAATAGGCGCCGATGAACCGGCTTTAGTCCGTCCCTGACGTCAGGCAGGGAACGGGACATAATCGTTGACATCGCATAAGCAAGATAGCGCTCGCTTATGGCGTCCTTCAGTGAGGTTGGTAGGACTTCACCGGATTTTATCAAAGACTGTTCACTCATTCATTCTGTATATCATCAGAAAGCAGAGTGAGGATAAAAAAATCCCCCTCAGAGTGCATAAATTTGAATTAGTTTAAAATTTATGCTTCTGATTTAGCTCTACGTTCCAGCGCGCTAACAAAACGTTCCCGCGCAGGCAGGCTTTCCTTACCATAATGCGGCAATAGATTTTTGTGGATAAAATATCCAGTTAGCTGCAGACCGGCTGCGATATGGGATAGTTGACGATTGTCATTCCCCTCGCCAGTTCCCGGCAACAAAAACTCAGGTAACGAAAGTAATCTCGCCCGGTAAGGCTCCCCGGCTCCTCGGCTTACCGCACAGCCCGACTTTGGCGATACGTAAATGAGATCTTCTTTAAGTCCTGTTGCCGCACACTCACTTAAATCAAGCCCATAGCCCAGCTCAGTAAGCAACCCAAGTTCCCAGCGAACCAAAAGTGGTCCCCAATGCTCAATATCCTTAGTAAGATTGGTCATTAACAGCAAAGTTGCATCGAATAACCCTCCATGGATCTCTCGTTCTGGGAGAACTTTCTCAAGCAAGGATAATGCTGATGACGCAGCGACCAAGTTTAGCGGCTGATCGAATAACATCGCTCCCATGGAGCTTTTTGCCTCAACAGAGTAGTTACCAAGATGATCGCTTAATCGGCTTTGCCATCTGAGGCCAACGTGATTTCCCGGCTGTAAAATTCCGCGAAGCCGTTTCCCACTGCCGCCGCGAACAAGACCTGCGTGTCGCCCATGCTCCTTGGTTAAGGCATGTAGGATGACACTATTTTCACCAAATTTTTTAGCCGATAAAATCAAGCCTTCGTCTATCCAATGCATAGATCAAGCCTTAGCAGACAAATCCATGTTATGGCAACGCAATCTCTGAAATTTGATCACAGCCCCTATTTCCGGTGCGTCTTTTCCCCGAAGCGAAGGGAAACCGTATGGCGTTAAACGTTGATATATTAATGATCAGTGCAATCGAAGGCGAAAACTTGGAATATGAGGAATTAAAAACAGATGGAATTAGTTGGAAATCCCCTCCACCAGACATTCTTCTTCCCTTTGAGTACCATCGCTGCGAATGCAGTGGGCCTTCATCCGGTTACGAAATCGGACTTAAATATAACGGGATTATTTGCAGAATAGAGGTGACATCTTGGGGGGTCAGTTATAGAAAATCGACGCCAACACAACATGATCTGGAATTGGTGCTAGTGAAAAACAAACCGCCCTACAGGCTGGAAATGATTTTAATATAGTAACCGACTGGCGCAATTCCCGGCTAAGCCAAATGTTTTGCGCCAGTCTGGGTTGGATCTAAGCTCTAAATTTTTTCAAGAACCCTGTAACTTCTACCAGTACTTTATCTGTATCACTTACCATCTCAGTAACGGCGATTAATACCTGCTCAGATGCCTCTGAAGATTGCTGCGCAAATTGTTCAATATTTGCGACATCACCTTTTAAATGCACGGTTCCATCATACGCACTTCTAGTGCTTACAGATATTTCGTTAGTCGCGACCGATTGCTCTTCCACTGCAGCTGCAACAGAGGCGGTTGTTGAATTAATCTCGTTGATAGTCGCCAAAATTGCTTCGATCTCGCCCGCGGCCTGTTCACTTACCTGCTGGATGCCTGAAATTTGCGTCGTAATATCTTCTGTCGCTTTTGCTGTTTGGGTAGCAAGGTTTTTCACTTCAGATGCCACCACGGCAAATCCTTTACCTGCCTCGCCGGCTCTCGCGGCCTCAATCGTTGCGTTCAGTGCAAGCAAGTTAGTTTGCTCTGCAATATCACTAATCAGGCTGACAACTTCGCTAATTTGATGCGCAGCATCTTTAAGTTGCTCCATTGTTTTCGCTGTTTCTGTCGCCCGGTTTGACGCCGCGCCAGCCACTTGATTAGACAGATTAACCTGAGACGATATTTCTTGAATTGACGAGCTTAATTCATCTGTTGCTGAACTGACAGTTTGAACGCTCGTAGTCATATTCTCAGCTACACCAGAAGTTTTGCTCACTTTTTCAGAAACATTTCCTGAGATATTTTTCAAGTTAGAGGCCATTCCCGACATTGCTTGGGAATTTTGAGCCACTTTCTGCAGGATATTTCCAACTTTTTCTTCAAATTCAGTTGCAATCATCTGACGATCTTGTTGACGCCGATCATTTTCTTTTTCTGCTGATTGAATTTTCTCTTCATTTAATCTGTCTGCTTCCGCTTTCAGTTCAGATATATGGGCTTCTGAACGTTTGGCTTCTTCAGTGGCCTCAACAGCACGTTGTTTTTCAACATCTGCTATTTTTGTGGCATCCTTGGCCTCAGAAACTGCATCAGCAGAATCCTCAAAAGCGTCAACCAGTTTGAAGGTAAGCCATGCTAGCAATGCCGATTCAAAGACAACAACAACTGCGTGGAGGACTACTCTAAAAAAGTCTGCACCTTCTGGGAATACCGCCGCGGGCAATAGGAAATTTAGCGCAAGGTGATGGACTGCAATGGTCGCCGTCGCAACAATAATTGTTTTCCAACAACACATAACCGCGATAATCGCCAACGATGCAAAGAAATACATATGAATATCGATTTGCCACGGGTGTCCTGAAAAGACATAAACCAGCAGTCCGACTTGCACGACATAAGAAACCGCAAAAGCGTATCTATAGGCGAGCGCCGCACCGTCTCTCAAAAACAAACCTGTCGCAATAGCGGCAAAAACAGCGGCCCCAATTGTTGCTGTAATCCAATCCCCACCAATATATAGTCCCGAAACTGCGATTAAGGGAACATGCCCCCAAAGTAAAAGTAACAATTTGTTGGCGACAGATTGTCTTAGTTCAAAAAGAGCGTTCATCTTCTACACCTTAAGCTTTAATTTTTCGGGTGAAAAATGTGCATCCCCCGTTTGCGTATGCGTTTACGATCATGAGTGCTCCGGCGTCTTTCAGTAACTCAAGCGGGACATCCCCTGTTGGCCGAAGCACAACAATTGAGTTCAAGAAACCAGTTCGCACAAACCTAAAAGGGAGAGCTGAGATAGCATTTGTTATTTCAGTCAATGACATTTTGGGTGAAAACACAGCAGCAACGTCATCCCCATTCCGGCTTGGCGCTAATGCCAAAAAAGCCAACAACAGAAAACTCGCTAATATCATTCCCCCGGCTATGATCAGTGCTCGTCTATCTTCATTTGAATCCGAACTTTTCATCACGCCCCCCGTACTCTGGATAGTTGCATGAAATTGAAAGTATCTTGGAACGGTTTAATTTAGGTTAAATTTTATTTCCTAAATATTTGAGGCAATTCGTCGCACTTGATTGGGATCAACGGTTTGAGGGTGAGCCATCCGCTATAACTCACTCAACACAAATGCCCTACAAACCCTTTTCAGGGGATTTCACGAGAGCGATATTTTCACATGCAGAGAAACCATTTAAATTCAATGCCCTACAAATTTGGAACGCTAAAAGATACCGTCGTTATCTTTACGTTTCCGGTCGTTATGTTGATCTGGGCTGTGATTTCATATCAGTAGATTCTGAAAAATCAGATTTCAAACAAAAAAGGGCGGAGAAAAATCTCCGCCCTTTTATCGTCTATTATCCGAAAATACCTATCCGTCCAATTTTGGTTTGAGAAGTTTATTCACAATACCGGGGTTTGCTTTGCCGCCAGTATTTTTCATAACTTGCCCCATAAAGAAGCCAAGCAACTTGTCTTTACCACCTCTATATTCGGCAAGTTTTTCTGGATTAGCGGCAATGACTTCGTCAATGGCCACTTCAATAGCACCCGTATCTGAAACCTGTTTCAAGCCTTTTTCATCAACGATTGCACTTGCTGATTTGCCTGTGTCGAACATTTCTTCGAACACTTCTTTAGCAATTCGGTTTGAAATTGTGCCGTCTTTAACCAGATCAACAACCTCACCCAGCGCATCTGCACTAATCGGTGATGTCGCGAGTGTATTGCCTGTTCTTTTCAAGTTACCGAAAAATTCGCCGGTTACCCAGTTAGCAGACAGTTTGGCATCACGGCCTTTTGCAACAAGTTCAAAGAAATCAGCGACTTCTTTTTCAGCAACCAACACACCAGCATCATATGGGCTAATACCCATTTCACTGATAAATCGATCTTTTTTTGCATCAGGAAGTTCAGGCAAATCAGCCTTGATGGCATTAACAAAAGCATCATCGAACTCAAGCGGCAACAAATCTGGATCTGGGAAGTAACGATAATCATGCGCTTCTTCCTTGGATCGCATGGATCTAGTTTCCCCTTTAACACTATCATAAAGACGTGTTTCTTGAGCAATGGTTCCACCTTCTTCAAGGATATCCACTTGGCGATTGGCTTCATAGACAATCGCAGCCTGAATAAAGCGAACGGAATTGATGTTTTTCATCTCGCAGCGCGTACCAAGCTCATCGCCCGGACGTCGAACAGAAACATTTACATCAGCCCGCATTGAGCCCTCGTCCATGTTACCATCGCAAGTTCCAAGGTAACGCAAAATACTCCGTAATTTTTTAACGTATGCCGCCGCTTCTTCAGGTGAACGCATATCAGGTTCTGATACGATTTCCATCAAAGCAACACCAGAGCGGTTTAAATCAACGAGTGTCATGCTTGGATGCTGATCATGAATACTTTTACCGGCATCTTGTTCTAGATGCAGGCGAGTAATGCCAATTTCGCGCGTAACGCCATCTTTCAGATCGATAGTCAGTATTCCCTCACCAACGATAGGCTGCAGGAATTGACTGATCTGATAGCCTTGCGGCAAATCAGCATAAAAATAGTTCTTCCGATCGAAAACGGAAAAATTGTTGATTTTCGCTTTCAGGCCAAGACCTGTTTTAACGGCCTGCTCGACCGCTGCCCGGTTGATAACGGGGAGCATTCCTGGCATCGCCGCATCAACGAAGGAAACTTGAGTATTTTGCTCTGCACCGTACTCAGTAGCGGACCCAGAAAACAGTTTGGCGTTTGAGCTGACTTGCGCATGAACTTCTAGTCCAATGACAACTTCCCAGTCACCCGTTGCGCCTTGAATAATCATTCCCATTTTATGCCCTCCACCAAGTGGTTGGTTTCGCCGTAAAGTTAGCGGCTTCTTCCAAAACACCTGCTGTTCGAATTACTGTTTCTTCATCAAATGGACGTCCAAGCAATTGTAAACCGAGCGGCAAACCATCCGAAGACAAACCTGCCGGAATTGAGATACCCGGCAATCCTGCCAGACTGGCGGGAACTGTGAATACGTCGTTGAGGTACATTTCCAAAGGATCATCCCCTTTTTCACCAAAGGCAAACGCCGCACTTGGCGCCGTTGGTGTGAGGATTGTATCCACCAATTTATAGGCTTCTTTGAAATCTTCAGCGATGCGAGCCCGCACTTTTTGAGCTTTCAAATAATAGGCATCGTAATAACCCGCTGAAAGCGCGTAGGTCCCGATCATGATACGGCGTTGAACTTCTTCACCAAACCCTTCACCGCGTGTGCGTGAATACATGTCATCGAGATTTTCGCCTTCAACACGCAAACCATATCGAACACCGTCATAACGTGCCAAGTTGCTTGAAGCCTCAGCAGGCGCGATAATATAGTAAGCAGGCAACGCATATTTTGTATGCGGCAGGCTGATTTCAACAATTTCTGCACCTGCTGACTTCAACCAATCAACACCTTGCTCCCAAAGTGTCGCGATTTCTTCGGACATACCATCGAGACGATATTCTTTTGGAATACCCACTTTAAGACCACGAATATCACCCGTAAGGGCGGCTTCGAAGTTTGGAACTTCCATATCTACACTTGTACCGTCTTTGGGATCAAACCCGGCCATGGCTTCCAGCATAATCGCTGTATCCCGAACCGTACGGGTCATAGTGCCCGCTTGATCGAGACTGGATGCAAAGGCAACAGTTCCCCAACGGGAACACCGACCGTATGTAGGCTTCATTCCAACGATACCAGTGAAGGCTGCAGGCTGGCGAATAGAGCCGCCTGTATCAGTGCCTGTGGCACCCATCGCAATGTTTGCAGCAACTGACGTTGCGGATCCACCAGAGGATCCACCCGGAACCAAAGGCTGATCATCGGTCGTGCGGCGCCAAGGATTGACGACGTTACCGTAATAGCTTGTTTCGTTTGAAGATCCCATAGCGAACTCATCCAAGTTCGCCTTGCCCAGCATCACTGCTCCTTCGGCCCACAAATTTGCTGTAACTGTGCTTTCATACTCCGGTGTAAAACCGTCTAGAATATGGGACGCCGCAGTGGTCAAAGTTCCTTTAGTGCAAAACAGGTCTTTAACGGCAATAGGAATACCTTCCATGTTGCCAGCTTCACCTTTTGCCAATCTGTCATCTGAACGGGTCGCACCTTCAACGGCTTTTTCAAGCGTTTCGGTGATAAATGCGTTCAAACCTTTAGCACTCTCCATCGCAGTGATGTGTGCTGCAGTAAGTTCGCGAGCTGAAAACTTAGAAGCTTTCAGACCATCGCGCGCTTCTGCGATTGTTAGTTTTGTTAAATCACTCATTATTCAATCACCTTAGGTACGGCAAAGAAGCCTTCTTCGTCAGAAGGTGCATTGGCGATAACGTCTTGTTGGTATCCGCCGTCAGTGATTTCATCTGCGCGCCAGCGATGCTGCATGTCTGCAACGGACGTCATGGGTGCAACATTTTCAGTATCAACCTCACCGAGTTGTTCAACCCAGCCCAAGATTGCGTTTAGTTCATTGGCAAGCGAATCCAAGTCTTTTTCTTCAACCCGAATACGCGCCAAGTTGGCTACTTTTGCCACAGTGGCTTTATCAAGCGACATTTGTCACCCTTTGCTATAATAAGAAGCTAAATCTGGATAGTCGGCCCAGAAATCTATTTTAACACTAAACAAATGGCCAAACCGACAATGGCCGCAAATTAGCGCAACCAATGCTCCTCGGCAACCCCAGCTATCTGAAACATTTTATCGCCCTCGATCAACGCTTGTTAGGATTTGATCCTGGAACCAAGACAATTGGCCTTGCTTTGTCCGATACATCGCTAAAAGTGGCGACACCCTTGATGACGATCAAGCGAAAAAAATTCAAAGATGATGTTGCGATTATTGGTGAACTGATCGAAAAACACAATATTGGCGGCTTTATTATTGGATTACCGCTCAATATGGATGGAACCGAGGGCCCCAGATGTCAATCTTGCCGGCAACTTCAAAAGAATCTCGAAGAATTTTTTGACGTCCCAGTAAGCTTTTGGGATGAGAGATTATCAACAGTTGCTGTTACTCGCACACTTCTCGAGGCCGACGCTTCTCGAAAACGCCGGGCCGAAGTCGTCGATAAGATGGCGGCAACTTTCATTCTTCAAGGGGCGCTAGATTCGCTTTAAGTTAATACCCCTTCAGGCCTCAACCGGCTTTCAGGGAATGAAATTGAGACAACCGTTCCGACACCAAATTCACTTTCAATTGTCAACTCTCCACCGTGTAGCTCAGCCAATTTGACCGAAATTGGCAACCCAAGCCCGGCCCCCTCATACTCCTTAGCATAACCATTTTTTTCAGTCTGCCCAAAAGCCGAGAGTGCTAATCCCACACCTTTTTTAGTCATTCCAATGCCAGTATCGCATACCCGGATAACACCACCATTTTGTTTTTTTGCTTCAATTGTAACGGTGCCTCCTGCTGAAAATTTCACTGCATTATAGGCCACATTTAGCAATATTTGTCGTACCCGCCTCATATCTGCATGAAGATAAAAATCGTCGTCTATTTTTGTCTTAACTGTGCAATTATTATCGTCCGCCCGGCTAGCGACCATCCGACAAACATTCTCAACGGCACTGGAGACTGGAAAAATCTCTTCCTGCAGTTCAATTTTTTTGGCTTCAATCTTAGACAAATCAAGCAAATCATTAACGAGAGACAGTAAATGTTCTCCACCTTCAAGCGCATACGAAGCGTATTCACGGAGGTTTTGTTGAGCCATGTTTTCAGGCCCTTTGGCCAATATTGAGTTAAATCCAATTATTGCGTTCAGTGGTGTTCTAAATTCATGGCTCATGTTGGCAAGAAAACTCGATTTTGCTTTATTGGCTTTTTTTGCAACCTCCAATGCTGTTTTCAACTTCACCTCAGCAGCCTTTCGCTCGGTGATATCCTGCATAATGCATATAAAATGACTGATATTTTCGTCTTTTCCTTGAACAGGCGAAACTGAAACTTGTTTCCACCTTGCAGAATCACTCTTTGTTTTTATCTTCAAGTCCCCACGCCAGCTTCTATTTTCCCTGCACGCCACGACCATTTCTTTAAGACTGCTTATGGGTTGCACATGTTCCACAAAAATTTGAAAATCCTGATCGCAGATTTCAGGTGAGGCATACCCAAAACGATCTTCGAAATGGGGATTCACATATTCGATTACACCACGCGGATCAGTTATAACAATCGCATTGGGGCTTTGCTCCACAGCGCGACTTAGTGTTTTGAAAATATCATCTTTGAAATTCTTGGCCGTAAGATCTTTCATTAAGGTTTGTGCGGCCAATTTCCCCTTCCAGAAAACGGGCTGGCTACATAACTCAGCGTTTACGGTTGTTCCATCCTTCGCGATCAGAGAATAGTCAAGGAATGGTAAACTAAGACGTTCATCAAGAACGCCTTTCATTCGAAGTTCAGCAATTGTCTGAAAGTCGGGCGCAAAAAACTCAAAAAGACTATGCCCACATAGCTGGCTTCCTTTTTCGTATTTGAGAAAATGAGCCGCCGCCTGATTTGCATACACAATGACATCGTCGCATTGAACGACAACGCCATCAGGTGTCATGTCGGCAAGAGAGCGAAACAAACTTTCATCTTCTTCACGGTATGAGGCTTTATTGTCGTTTAAATTTGATTGAAAATATCGTGTTGTCTTTTTTGATTCTACAATTTCGGCCAACCTTAACACTATACAATTCCTTACATTACTACTTGATAAACAACAACTATTGCGGATCTTCTCTGTTGGCTGACAGGTATGAATTTACGAACAGGTTGAAACATTGATTAAAATCAAATCGGTATTATTTTGGTTGTTTCAAAATTTATTTTTAGTCAGATATGCGGGCTTCGTCACAAAATACTCAAAACAGAAAAAGATTATAAAAAAGACACCCTTGCCCTCATTATGGTTCAGCAGTATATAATGCGCCTTTAATGACACATACTCATCAAACAAGCTTTGCCCATCGGCATCTTCTGGATATCGCTAGCCTCAGTGCCAACGATATCGATTTACTATTGAATGTAGCAGAAGGCTATGTGAGCAAATCCCGAGCAGGCGACAAGAAGTCATCTCTGTTGCATGGCCGGACCCAAATCAATCTATTTTTTGAAAACTCAACACGAACACTGACATCGTTTGAGCTTGCAGGAAAAAGACTTGGTGCTGATGTTATAAATATGTCGGTTGGATCCAGCTCAGTTAAAAAGGGCGAAACCCTCATCGACACGGCTATGACCCTGAATGCCATGCATCCAGATGTATTGGTTATCCGTCATTCTGATTCGGGCGCACCGCACTTGTTAGCTCAAAAAGTTGACTGCGCAGTTATCAATGCCGGCGATGGAAGTCACGAGCATCCAACCCAAGCCTTGCTTGACGCCCTGACCATTCGAAATCGCAAAGGTAAGCTCGCCGGTTTGACGGTCGCCATTTGCGGCGACATTCAACATAGCCGTGTCGCGCGCTCAAACATTGCCCTCCTGAATATCATGGGTGCACGGGTCCGAATTGTCGGCCCCACGACATTGATACCATCCAATGCCAAAGCATTGGGTGTTGAAGTCTATCATTCCATGGAAGAAGGATTGAAGGATGCAGATATCGTAATGATGCTTCGCCTCCAAACCGAACGAATGCAAGGTGCCTTTGTCCCCTCCATTCGTGAATATTTCCATTATTTTGGGTTGGATAAACAAAAACTATCTGTCGCAAAACCAGATGCCTTGATCATGCATCCAGGTCCTATGAACCGAGGCGTGGAAATCGATTCTGAAATTGCAGATGATCTAAATATCAGCGCCATATCGGAACAAGTCGAAATGGGCGTTGCCATTCGAATGGCCTGCCTTGATTTACTGACACGGGAGGCACGTTCATGACCGGTAAAATCCACGCGTTACTGAACGCCCGATTGCTTGACCCTGCTACCGAGACAGACACGATCGGCGGCCTTTTAATTCAAGATGGGCTCATTCTTGATTGGGGAAAGCATATCAATGCTGAAAACACTCCCGAAGGAGCAACTTCTGAGGACTGCGGTGGCCATTGCTTATCCCCCGGTCTTGTCGATGCTCACGCCTATTTGTGCGAACCGGGTAAAGAACACCGGGAAACTATGGCTACCGCAGGTCTTGCCGCAGCTGCTGGCGGCGTAACCACGATAAATGCGTTTCCGGCAACTGACCCCGTGATTGATGATCCTTCACTAGTTGAAATGATCACAAGACGCGCCTTGCAAACCTGCCCTGTCAACATCTGCATTACCGGTGCCCTGACAAAGGGTATGGAAGGCACAGAAATGGCGGAACTTGGTTTGATGGCGGATGCCGGGGTCGTCGCCTTCAGTGATGGCCAAAAGGCAATTGGCGACATCAATATGATGCGAAGGGCCTTAAGCTATTCCACCATGTTTGAAAAACCCATTATCGTTCACGCCGAAGAGCCAAATCTCGCTGGAAATGGTGTTATGGCGGGCGGGCGTATGGCCACAATTATGGGCCTTAAATCCATTCCTTCGTGTGCAGAAGCAATCTTGGTAGAGCGAGATATCCGGCTTGTGGCAATGACGGGTGCAAAATGGCATGCAGCGCATCTAAGTACTGCCGATGCCCTAGATTCTATTCGCAGAGCAAAAGACCAACAGATTTCGGTAACTGCTGGAACAGCACCGCATTATCACGCCCTCAATGATATGGAAGTTGGTGAATACAGAACATTTGCCCGTGTCTCGCCGCCCCTTCGGGTGGAAGAAGACCGTATGGCGGTTGTGGAAGGCTTGAAAGACGGAACTATTGATGTCATTTCATCCCAACATCTACCGCAAAGCGCCGATAGCAAACGCCTCCCCTTCGCTCAAGCCAAACCGGGTGTCATTGGGTTAGAAACGATGCTGCCAGTGAGCCTACGCCTGTACCACAATCAGGAAATGGATCTTCTGGGACTGTTGCGAACAATGACAGTTGCGCCTGCCAAGTTGCTTGGCCTGGATTGCGGCGCCCTTAAATCCGGAAAACCTGCAGATCTTTGCTTGTTTGATCTTGGAAAACCGTGGCAAGTTGTTGGTTCTGAATTAAAGTCAAAATCGAAAAATACAGCGTTTGACGGGCATCTGCTTCAAGGGCGCGTTTTAAAAACAATGGTGCGCGGTAAAACCGTGTTTGAATTACAGGGAAGTTAATAATGCCAGATCCGATCGGGGATTTAAGCTATACGTGGCCGTTTTTAGCGGCTGCGGTCATTGGATACCTGATCGGATCTATTCCTTTTGGTCTTGTTCTAACACGCCTTGCGGGACTTGGTGATGTTCGTAAAATTGGGTCCGGCAACATCGGCGCCACAAATGTTCTTCGAACTGGCAACAAGATGCTTGCCCTTGCCACACTTATTCTTGATGGCGGTAAAGGGGCTATTGTTGTTCTCCTCGCCAATCATTTCCTGACCCAAGACTATGCAGTCCTTGCGGGCGGCGGTGCTTTCCTTGGTCACCTTTTCCCTCTCTGGTTAAAATTTAAAGGCGGTAAAGGCGTTGCAACGTTCATCGGTGTCATGCTTGCAATCTCATGGCCTGCTGGGATCGCAGTCGCGCTAACGTGGCTTTTAGTAGCGATCACGCTTCGCATGTCATCGCTTGCAGCCCTCATTGCGGCGGCCTTATCCCCCCTTTATGTTTACGGCCTGATGCAAACAGTCTTGCTTGATGAAATATATTTTGGGGATCCCCAGCGCATTGAACTTAGCGCATTTATGGCGATCCTGATTTTCATCAGACATCACGAAAATATCGGGCGAATTCTAAAAGGGACGGAACCACGGATCGGCAAAAAGTAAAATCGCTTTAACCGATTACGTGTATTATAAAATTCTTTTTCAATTGACGCGTTAAATACTATTTGACACTATTCCCTTATGAATAGTGTCACAGAGATATCGTTTTCTGAAAAAATAAGCTGGCTTCAGCTTATTCGATCTGAAAATATTGGCCCCATTACTTTCTTTCAGTTATTGCGCAAATTTGGATCTGCATCCCAAGCCCTTGCCGAAATACCTGAACTTGCAAGGAAGGGCGGCGCAAAAAAACCAATCCGAATATTTGCGAAAGCCTCCGCTCAACGAGAAATGGATCAGCTTATGTCAGCTGGCGGGCAACTTATCGCAGCCTGCGAGCCTCAATACCCGCCGCTTCTCCGTGAAATACACGATCCTCCGCCCGTAATAAGTGTCATGGGGCATATAAGTTTATTACAAAAGGAATGTATTGGGGTTGTGGGCTCTAGAAATGCGTCTGCGGTTGCGCAAAAGCTAACCCAGCGATTTTCAGCGGATCTCGGGGCGAAAAATATCGTTATCGTATCTGGTCTTGCCCGCGGCATAGATAGCGCCGCTCATACTGCATCATTACAGACTGGCACTATCGGTGTTGTTGGCGGCGGCGTTGATGTTGCCTATCCTCGCGAGAATCGGGAGCTGCAAAATTTAATTGCCGAACAAGGATGCATCGTTGCCGAACAATCTTTTGGCACAAAGCCACAAGCCAGACATTTCCCAAGACGAAACAGAATTATTTCAGGATTATCACTTGGCATCCTTGTTATGGAAGCAACCCCAAAATCGGGATCATTAATTACGGCTAGGATGGCCGCGGAACAAGGACGCGATGTGTTTGCCGTTCCCGGATCCCCCCTTGATCCAAGGGCAAAAGGCACAAACAATCTGATCCGCAATGGCGCGGCTTTGGTGGAATCTGCCGCTGAAATCCTAGATGAACTCCGGAGTGTAAGGCTACGCCCCTTGCAGGAGCCTGACCAACCCATGCTCCCCCTACGACACCCCATACCAATAGATACGAACTTACTTAATGAAGCCCGGCCTAATATTGTATCGTTATTGAGCCCAGTGGCCATAAATATTGATGAATTAGTGAGACTATCTTTAGCACCTCCATCTGTGGTAATGACGATTTTACTTGAATTGGAACTAGCAGGCAGAATAGAACGCCATTTCGGTAACAGGGTTTCCTTGACAGGGTAGCCTCTCTATATATGGCAAGTATTCCGTTAGTCCGAACTGAAATCAGATTAAACCTGTGGTGTCCTTATGAATGTCGTCGTCGTTGAATCACCAGCGAAAGCAAAAACCATCAATAAGTATTTGGGGCCGAATTATATCGTCCTCGCTTCGTATGGTCACATTAGAGATTTACCCTCTAAAGATGGCTCGGTTAAGCCCGACGAAGACTTTGCCATGGATTACCAACAAGATTCAAAATCAGCTAAGCACATTAAGGCTATAGCTGACGCGCTTAAGGGCGCTGAAAATCTGTATCTCGCAACTGACCCGGATCGTGAAGGTGAAGCCATTGCCTGGCACGTCCTAAAGGTCATGGAAGAGAAAAAGAAAATTAAAGACGCGAAGGTTAGCCGCGTTGTCTTTAACGAAATTACAAAAAAAGCTGTTCTAGACGGCATCGCAAACCCACGCGAACTGGATATGAACCTTGTGAACGCCCAGCAAGCACGGCGCGCACTCGACTACCTTGTGGGCTTTACGCTCTCCCCAGTCTTGTGGCGGAAACTGCCGGGCGCGAAATCAGCTGGCCGTGTACAATCTGTTGCGCTTCGCTTGATTTGTGAGCGGGATTTGGAAATTGAAGCGTTTGTTCCAGAAGAATACTGGACAATCGATGCAGACTTTAAGACTGCAAAAGGCAGCGACATCACAGCTCGTCTGACTTATGTGGACGGCAACAAGCTTGATAAATTCTCGTTGCCCAATGCCGATATTACGAATGCCGCTGCGGAAAAAGTCCGAGCTGGCGCATTCACTGTTGCCTCTGTCAGTCAAAAGCCAACACGCCGCAATCCGTCTCCACCATTTACAACATCAACGCTACAACAAGAAGCCTCTCGGAAACTTGGGTACGGTGCCAAGCGGACGATGATGACTGCGCAAAAATTGTATGAAGGTTTTGATATTGGTGGTGAAACTACAGGTTTGATCACCTATATGCGGACAGACGGGGTCACCCTCGCGGCAGAAGCCGTGCAGTCTTGCCGTGAAGTTATCGCATCTGAGTATGGACCTGAATTTGTCCCAAGTGCGCCGCGGGAATACAAAACCAAATCTAAAAATGCACAAGAAGCCCATGAAGCGATCCGCCCAACGGATTTGACCCGGACACCTGCCATGATGGCAAAATACCTGGATCAAGAGCATTTGCGTCTTTATGAACTTGTTTGGAAGCGGACCATTGCCAGCCAAATGGAAAGCGCCCGCCTCGAACGGACGACCATTGATTTCTCTGACGGTGCAGGCCAAACAATGCGCTCCACTGGCAGCGTTATCAGTTTCGCAGGTTTCCTCAAACTTTACGAAGAAGGCCAGGATGACGCAGCAGAAGATAAAGACGGTAAACGTCTACCTGCGGTATCTGAAGGCGAAAACATGGGCACCGAAATTGTGCGCGAAGACCAACATTTCACGGAACCGGCGCCGCGCTACAGCGAAGCTAGCCTTGTGAAGAAACTCGAAGAACTTGGCATTGGTCGCCCATCAACTTATGCATCGATCATTTCCGTTCTTCAAGATCGTGATTACGTCAGAATTGAACAAAAACGTTTCATGCCTGAAGATAAAGGCCAACTGGTAACAGCCTTCTTATCCTCCTTCTTCACCCGCTATGTGGAATATGATTTTACGGCACAACTGGAAGAACGGCTTGATGATATTTCCGATGCTAAAGTTGAGTGGAAACAGGTTTTGCGTGATTTCTGGAATGACTTTACCGTTTCGGTTGAAGGGACTGCCGAACTTAGGGTTACGGATGTTCTGGAAGAGCTGAACAAAGCTCTCGGACCTCATATTTTCCCAGCGACTGAAGATGGAAAAGATCCCAGAGCCTGCCCGAAATGTGCTGAAGGCCGCCTAAGTCTAAAAACTGGCCGTTTCGGCGCATTTGTTGGTTGTTCAGATTATCCTGAGTGTCGTTACACCCGTCAATTGGGCGCGACGGAGGAAGAGGCGAATGCCGCTGCTGCAGACGAGGGTCCAAAAGAACTTGGAATAGAGCCAAAAAGCGAACTTATGATCACCCTTCGAAAAGGCCCCTATGGTCCTTATCTGCAATTGGGTGAACCTGCGCCAAAGAAAAAGCCCAAACGGGTTTCAATTCCAAAAGATATGCCGCTTGAAGATGTGGATTTTGAAATTGCTCTCCAGCTTATTTCTTTACCCCGGGAAGTCGGCTTGCACCCTGAATCAGGAACGATGATCACAGCAAATTTGGGGCGCTATGGCCCATATGTTGAGTGTGACAAAAAATACGGAAAACTGACCAGTGGCATGGAAGTTCTCACCGTCGGTATGAACCGCGCTGTGGAATTGCTGGCAGCTTCTAAAACGCGCGGCGCCGGTACTGCCGCAGCACCGCTACGAGTTGTTGGGCCACATCCGTTGGATGAGGCTGATATTAATGTAAAATCAGGCCGATATGGTCCCTACGTCACCCATGGCGGAATCAATGCAACAATTCCAAAAGCATCTGATCCAATGACAATCACATTGGAAGAAGCTGTACAATTATTGGCCGATCGCGCCGAGAAAAGCGGTAAAAAACCTAAAACAGCGAAGAAAAAGGCAGCTCCTAAGAAGAAGGCAGCGGCAAAGAAAAAGCCTGCGGCTAAAAAGAAACCGGCTGCAAAGAAGAAACCGGCGGCCAAAAAAGCGGCCCCCTCTGAAGAATAAGTAATCGCGGATTAATTCCGTAGAAATAGGTAAAGTGACACGTAAACCAGAACATCCGTCGATTCTTCCAACCAAGGAACAAGTCCGGGAATTTATTGAGAAGAGCGACGGATCCGTTGGCAAAAGAGAAATAGCCAAGGCCTTTAACGTTAGAGGCAGCGATCGAATTTACCTGAAGCAGATCCTTAAAGAATTACTATCTGATGGCGTTCTGGAGCAAGGGCATAAACGATCCCTTAATCCTGCAGGAACCCTGCCAAGTGTTGCGGTTATTGAAGTCACAAAAGTTGACAAGAACGGCGAAGTTATTGCCAAACCTCTTCGCTGGGAAGAAGAAGCCCCTGCTCCTGTTATTTATGTAAGCGGAGCAAATGCTGGCGGCACTGCTCCGGCGCCAGGTGTGGGAGATCGTTTACTTGCGAAGCTTTCTAGGCAGGCGGACGGAAGCTATGATGGCCGCGTTATACGGCATCTTCGCGCCGCTGAAGGCCCCGTTCTTGGTGTTTACACCAAAACAGGAACTAACGGACGCGTCCAACCAACAGACAGAAAAAACAAAAAAGAAGTTATCATTCTGGATGAGCACTCCAAAGGTGCGCAAACCGGAGAGGTTGTCCTTTGTGAAATAATTCCGGGGCGCCACGCAGGCCTGCAAGAAGGAAAAGTCACCGAACGGCTTGGCGGACTTGGAGATTCTCGCTCCATTAGTCTTATTGCGATCCACACACACGGCATTCCGCACGAGTTTGACGAGGCTGTCACCAAAGAAGCTTTGGCCGCGAAACCAGTTGAACTCGCCAACAGAACAGACCTTCGTCATTTGCCCATCGTCACCATTGACCCTGCAGATGCACGAGATCGTGATGATGCTGTTTGGGCTGCACCAGACGAAGATCCAGATAACTCTGGTGGCTGGCAAGTCATCGTGGCAATCGCCGATGTGTCCCACTATGTAACATCTGGGTCGGAACTTGACAGAAGTGCTCTTGAGCGCGGAAATTCCGTATACTTTGCTGATCGCGTGGTTCCTATGCTACCGCACGAGCTCTCAAGTGATTTATGTTCACTGCATGAAAATGTGGATCGACCGGTCATGGCCGTCCAAATGCGCTTTGATCATCAGGGCAACAAAATTGAACATAAATTTATGCGGGCGCTTATCAACTCATGCGCTTCCTTAACTTACAGGCAAGCTCAGGACGCCTACAAAGGTTATCCAGACGAAAAGACAGAACCGCTGGTTCATTCGGTTATCAAGCCGCTTTTTGCAGCCTACACGGCTTTAAAAATCGCGCGCGAAAAACGACAACCTCTAAATTTGGAATTACCAGAACGTAAAATCGAACTGACTGCCGACGGTTTTATAAAATCAGTCACGCGGAAGGTTCGCTTCGATGCTCATATGATGATCGAAGAATTTATGATCCAAGCCAATGTCTGTGCGGCGGAAACGCTTATTCAAAAGCGCCGCCCTTGCATGTTCCGTGTTCATGAGGAACCTGCCCGCGAAAAACTTGAAGGTCTTCGTGAAGTTTTAAACGAAATGGATATTAGCTTTGCTAAGGGCCAGATCTTAAAAACCGAAACATTCAACAGGATTTTAGCGCAAGCAGAAACCGAAACTGACCGTGAATTGGTAAGTACATTAGTTTTGAGATCACAATCTCAAGCGGTCTACAGTCCTGATAACCGTCATCATTTTGGCCTGAACCTTAAAAATTACGGCCATTTTACATCGCCAATTCGCCGGTACGCTGACTTGCTCGTTCATCGGAGTCTTATTTCCGCAATGGGATTTGGTAAAGATGGCCTTGCCGCTCACGAAGAAGATAGCTTTGTCGAGATTGGGGAGCAAATCTCCAAACTTGAACGCAGAGCGATGATTGCCGAACGGCAAACAATGGATCGCTTTACAGCCATCTTTCTGGCCAACCAGATCGACAAGATTTTCGAAGCGAAAGTTACAGGCGTTACTCGCGTTGGACTATTTGTCGCGTTAGAGGGGACGGGTGCGGATGCGTTGATCCCCATCTCGACACTAGGGCATGACTTTTTTGTCTTCGATCAAGATCGCCACAAACTGGTGGGCGAGCGAACAGGTGTAACCTTCCGTCTCTCAGACCGTCTTATGGTCCGCTTGCAAGAGGTTAATATCGCAACCGGAAGCATGGTTGTTTCTGTGGAAGATGGAAATGACAACAACGCTTTTAAAGCTAAAAACTCCAAACATCGGCG